>JAZREW010000001.1:0-15984 GCA_045661005.1 Acutalibacteraceae bacterium
TTTAAAGAATATCCCAACACACCAGAGAGTGAACTTACAAAACTAAGAGCTTCTTTGGTTTGTGAAAAATCTTTGTGTAGTTTTTCACGTGAGCTGCATTTAGGTGATTTTTTACGTCTTGGTAAAGGTGAAGAAAAAGGTGGCGGGAGAGAGAGAGACTCTATTCTTGCCGATGCTTTTGAAGCGGTGCTTGCCGCTATTTATCTTGACGGTGGTTTTGAAACTGCAGAAAAGCTAGTAATGAGTTTTGTTTTAAGAGAATTAAAACACACAAGTGAAGATGTTTTTAAAGATTATAAAACCACATTACAAGAAATTATTCAAAGAAATCCCGAAGAATATGTAACATATATACTAACCGGCGAAAGTGGACCTGACCACGATAAAGTATTTGAAATTGAGGTTCACTTAAATTCAAATGTTATCGGCAAGGGTACGGGTAAATCTAAAAAGCAAGCAGAACAAATGGCTGCAAAAGAAGCGTTAAGACTTATGGGTGCTGAAATATGAGCTTAAAGCATTCAAATATTTCTATATTTGTTCCGCATATAGGTTGCCCAAATAAATGCAGTTTTTGTAATCAAAGATATATAACGGGTAGCTTTAAAGCACCTACTACTGAGGATGTAATCGAAACGGTTATTAAAGCTCAAAAATCTTTGAATTACAATCCTAAAACTACAGAAATTGCTTTTTTTGGCGGTAGTTTTACTGCAATTAATCGCAATTATATGAAAAGCTTGCTTGAAACTGCTTTTCAGTACGTAAAAACGGGTGTAGTTTCAGGTATAAGAATCTCTACAAGACCTGATGCTATTGATGATGAAATTTTAAAGTTGCTTAAAGAATACGGTGTTACTGCTATTGAGCTTGGCGCACAATCTTTGAATGACAAGGTTTTAAAAATGAACAACCGTGGTCACAAAGCAAAGGATGTATATAACTCTTCAAAATTAATCCGTGAATACGGTTTTGAGCTAGGTTTGCAAATTATGACAGGTCTTTATGGTGATAATGATGAATCGGCTGTAGCTACCGCTATGGAAGTTATTAATATAAAACCTGATACTGTAAGAATTTATCCTACAATAGTGCTTAAGGATACCTATTTAGCATCACTTTATGCTGATGGTATTTATAAACCGCAGTCTTTGAATGATTCTGTTGCTTTAGCTACAAAATTATACAGTATGTTCACAAGCGAAGGTATTAATGTTATTCGATTAGGATTACATTCAATAGAAAATGAGGCTTATGTTTCAGGGCCTTGGCATCCTGCATTCAGCGAGCTATGTCTTTCACAAATAATGCTTACTAATGCTTTATCTCAGCTAAATGAAAAGGGCAATTATACAATTTTTGTTGGCAAATCAGATGTTTCTAAAATGATTGGTCAAAAAAGATGCAATATTCTACATTTAAATAGCCTTGGTTTTAACTGTTCTGTAAAAGCAAAGGAAAACCTTGGCGATTTACAACTTGAAATTAAAAGGGAAGTGTAATTTAAATGCTGTTAAGCTCAATTGAAATACAGGGCTTTAAATCTTTCGCAGATAAAACTGTTTTAAAATTCGGTAAAGGTATTACTGCTGTTGTTGGTCCTAACGGTAGCGGAAAAAGTAATATTTCTGACGCTGTACGTTGGGTTTTGGGTGAGCAGTCTACTAAAAGCCTACGTGGTCAGTCGATGGAAGATGTAATCTTTGGAGGTACTGAAACCCGCAGACCACACGGTTTTTGTGAAGTTACATTAAATATTAATAATACCGACCGTACTTTGAATTTTGATAATGATTTTGTTGCTATTACCCGTAGATATTACCGCTCGCATGAGAGTGAGTATGCTATCAACGGTGTTTCTGTGCGCCTTAAAGATATACATGAGCTATTTATGGATACAGGTCTTGGAAGAGACGGTTATTCAATGATAGGTCAGGGTAAAATTGATAATATTATCAGTTCAAAATCAGGCGAGCGCAGAGATATTTTTGAAGAAGCTTCGGGTATTTCTAAATATCGTTACCGTAAAATTGAGGCCGAAAGAAAGCTTTCTGCAGCCGAAGAAAATTTACTTAGATTACACGATATTCTTGATGAGTTAAAGTCTCGTGTAGGCCCGCTAGAAGAACAAAGCCGTAAAGCTCAAAAGTTTTTAGAGCTATCAGACCAGAAAAAAGAGCTTGAAATTGGTCTTTGGCTTTATACTCTTAATAATTCAAAGGAAGCCTTGCGTGCGCACGAAAGCAAGATAGCCGCCGCTGAGCTTTCTTACCGTGAAATAGAGGAATCTCTGGAAGATTTCGACCGTAAATCAGAACAAAATACTGCTTATTTTGCAAAGCTTACCTCTGATATTGAGGGCGAACGTTTGGCTATTTCTTCTACAAACGAAGAAATCGTAAAACTTAATGGTAACATTTCCGTTCTTGAAAACAACATAAACCATAATAACGAAAATATTTCACGTTTAAATGATGAAAAGGATTCGCTTGCTAAATCTGATAGCGATGCTTTAGCAGAAATAGAATTGAAAAAAGCACAAAGCGAACAAAAAGAAACCGAAAAGTTAGCACTAACCGAAAAACTTAAAAATTTAGAAACAAGCCTTTCTGATTTATTAACCGATAGTGATTCTATTTCTCGCAAAATCGAATCTCAAATTCGTGAGCTTAATGCGCTTTCTGCTGAAAGTGCTGATATGCGTGTGCAAAAGGTAACTGCTGATACTGCAATTGAGGAAATTACCGCACGCTCTAATGATTCTGATACTGAGGCAAAGCAATATAAAGAAGAATTACAAAAGCTTGATACTGAGTTTGCAGAAACAGAAAACCTACTTAATAAATTTGAAGAAGTAATTGAGGGGTCTGCTAATACTCTTAAAGGGTATGAAATGCGTCTTGAATCCCGCACTAATACTGCAAATGCTTTAAAAGAAGAACTTGATGCCTTAAAGCTTGATATTGAAGCTAAAAAGCGTAGAGCACAGCTTTTAAAAGAACTTGAAAATAATATGGAAGGATTCGCACACTCTGTAAAATCTGTAATGTCTCAAAGCAATACAGGTCTTTTAAAGGGTATTTGCGGTCCTGTATCTAAACTTATAAAGGTTGAAAAAGAATATAGCACCGCAGTTGAAACTGCACTAGCTGCCGCTATACAAAATATTATTACCGAAACCGAAGCAGATGCTAAAAAAGCAATTAATTATTTAAAATCCTCTAAAGAGGGTAGAGCTACATTTTTACCAATTTCTTCCATTAAAGCTCGTGAATTTAAAGAACACGGCTTTGAGGATATGTTTGGCTTTATAGGTATTGCATCTGATTTGGTTGATTGCGATGCAAAATATCGTGAAATTATCAACTATTTGCTTGGTGCAACGTTGATAGCTGAGGATATAGATTGCGCTACTACAATTGCTAAAAAGTTTGGCTATAGAATTAAGATAGTAACGCTTGACGGTCAGGTAATTAACACAGGCGGTTCACTTACCGGTGGTTCTTTAATTAAGAATGCAGGTCTTTTAAGCAGAGCTACCGATATTGAAAAAATTGAAAATGATGTTAAAACACTTACCGTTAAAAGCGAAGAGTTATTTAAAAAGCTTACAGAAGCTAATGAGTCTGTTGCGGCTGTTGATGCTGATATTACCGCAGTTAAAGCCGAGCTTACAACTGTAAATGAAGATAAAATACGTGCATTAGCTGAATTAAAACGTATTGATGATTTACGTAACAACTTAAAAACTTCTATTGAAAAGCTTGAAAATGAGTTTTCACAAAATAGTGAGAAATTACTTCAGCTTGAAAAGCAATCTTCTGATTCTGCCTTAAAAATTGCAGAGCTTGACAAGCAAAAAGCAGAGTTACAGTCAGAAATAGATAAAATGACAGGTGGTAGAGATTCGCTTAACGAAAATCGTGAAAATATCACCTCTGAAATCACAGCAGTAAAACTTAAGGTTATTGAAACCGAAAAGGATATAGAACAACTTAATAGCTCTGCTATTGCTTTAAATATGATGATTTCATCACGTGAAAAGCGTTCTTTAGAAATTGATACAGAAATTGCAAATGTAACTGCTAATAATTCTGCACTTTCTGAAACAATAGCTACTATTAATACTCAGATTGCAGACCTTAAGAAAAAAATAGAAGATAGCGAAAATAATATCGCTAATATGATTGATCTTAGAAATCAAACCGAAAAAGCCGGCGTTGAGCTTAGAAGCGGCGAACGTGAAAAAACAATGCGCCGTGAGCAAATTGGTGGTGAGTTGGCACGTCTTACTGAGCGTAAAGAGGTTATGCTTAAAGAGTATGACGAGGTTATTCGCCGCTTGTTTGATGAATATCAGCTCACACGTAGCGAGGCTGAAAAGGTTGCCAGCGAGCCTGAAAAACCTGCCGAGGCTAAACGTACTCTTGCAGAAATCAAGGGAAAAATCAGAAGTCTTGGTAATGTTAATGTTTCTGCTATTGAAGAGTATAAAGAGGTTAAAGAAAGATACGATTTCTTATCTACTCAAATTGAAGATGTTGAATCAACAAGAGCAGAGCTTCACAAGCTTATTAATCAGCTTACCACTCAAATGCGTGATATATTTACTGAAGGCTTTGCTAAAATCAGCGAAAACTTCTCTAAAACCTTCTCTGAGCTGTTTGGTGGCGGTACTGCTAGTCTTTCTCTTTCTGACCCCGATAACATCTTAGAAAGCGGTATAGATATTAATGTTAAATTGCCCGGTAAAAATGTTCCTAGTCTTGATGGTCTTTCGGGTGGCGAAAAGGCATTGATTGCACTTTCAATTTACTTTGCAATTATGCGTGTTAATGCTCCGCCTTTCTGCTTCTTGGACGAGGTTGATACCGCACTTGATGACATTAACGTTGACCGTTTTGCAGATTATATGAAGAAATCTGATTTTTCCACACAGTTCATCTGTGTTACACACCGCAGAGGTACTATGGAAGCTGCTGATATGCTTTACGGTGTTACAATGCAAGAAAAGGGTGTTACTAAGCTATTAGAGCTTAATGTTGCCGAGCTTGAAAAGAAATTACTTGAAAATAATCAAACCGCATAATATATATTTTAGGTGATATAATGGGATTTTTTAGTAAAATAAAAGAGGGTTAAAAGAAAACCCGCAACTCTATTTCAGAGAGTGTAAACAGTATTATAAATAGCTTTACAAAGATTGACGAGGATTTTTTTGAAGAGCTTGAAGAAACACTTGTTATGTCTGACATAGGGTTTAATACTTCTACCGAAATTTGTGATACCTTACGTAAAAAAATTAAAGAAACTGGCGCTACCGACCCTGCAATAATTAAATCTATGATGAAAGAAATTATTGTTGGTATGCTAGGTGAAGATGAGGGATTGATTCTTGAAACCAAGCCATCTATTATATTGGTTATTGGTGTTAATGGCGTTGGTAAAACTACTTCTATCGGTAAAATTGCATCTCAACTGAAAAAACAGGGTAAAAATGTTGTTCTTGGCGCTGCTGATACTTTCCGTGCTGCTGCTATTGACCAGTTAGGTATCTGGGCAGAGCGTGCAGGTGTTACAATGGTAAAAAGTGTTGAAGGTACTGACCCTGCTTCTGTTGTGTTTGATACTATAGCATCCGGTAAAGCGCATGGTGCGGATGTTATTATTTGTGATACTGCGGGTAGATTGCATAATAAGAAAAATCTTATGGACGAGCTTGCAAAAATCAACCGTGTAATTTCTCGTGAATTGCCCGATGCTTCGGTAGAAACTTTACTTGTTTTAGATGCGGCTACAGGTCAAAATGCAGTTAATCAGGCAAAAGAGTTTAAAAATGTTACCAATATTACAGGTATTGTTCTAACAAAGCTTGATGGTACTGCAAAGGGTGGTATTATAATACCTATAAGAAACGAATTAAATATACCTGTAAAATTTGTAGGTGTTGGTGAGGGTATTGATGATTTGCAACCCTTTAATGCCAAAGAATTTGCAGATGGCATATTTGATAGTGAGGAAGTATAATGAAGGTTTTTATAGCTACAAAAAATCAAAAAAAGCTTGTTGAATTAAGCAGAATTTTAGAACCGATGGGTTTTGAGGTTGTATGCGAAAAAGATTTACCTAAGCCTTTAGAAGATATTGAAGAGACAGGCACTACCTTTGAAGAAAATGCAATTTTAAAGGCAAAGGCTGGTCTTAAAGAAACAGGGTTTATCAGCGTAGCAGATGATTCGGGTATTTGCGTTGATTACTTAAATGGAGCCCCCGGTATATATTCCGCACGTTACTCTGGCGGTCACGGTAACGATGACGATAATAATAAAAAGATTTTAAAAGAACTTGATGGTGTTCCTATGGAAAAGCGCACCGCATATTATGTTGCGGCGATTGCTTGTGTTTTCCCTGATGGTAGACAGTTTACTGTAAGAGGTGAATGCCACGGTCACATAGCTTTTGAAGAATCCGGCAACTGTGGTTTTGGCTATGACCCGTTGTTTATTAGTGAAAAAGGCTGCTTCGGTCATTTATCTGCCGAAGAAAAGGATAGTATAAGCCATCGTGGTAAAGCTCTTGTTAAGTTTAAAGAGGAACTACAGAAATACATTAAGGAGTAAATTTTATGTTAAATAGCAGACAGCGTGCACAATTACGTGGCATGGCTAATACAATGGAAACCATATTTCAAATTGGAAAAGGCGGTATTAGCGAAAATTTAATTAAGCAGGTTGATGATGCTTTAGAAGCACGTGAGCTTATAAAGCTTAAAATTCTTGAAACCTGCCCAACTACTGTTAGAGAAACCGCTGAAGAACTAGCTCGTAGTACTAGTAGCGATGTTGTACAGGTAATTGGTTTTAAGTTTGTATTATATAAAGAAAGTAAAGAAAACAAAACAATTAAGTTGGTGAAATAATGAAATTTACTGCTATTTTTGGCGGCACATTCAATCCTTTTCATATTGGTCATTATGAAATGCTTAGTGCTTTAAATAATGATGAAAGCATTGAAAAAATTCTACTTTTACCCGATAGAATACCACCGCATAAAGAGTGCAATTATATGGTTGAGGATAATGTTAGAATTGAAATGTGTAAAATTGCGGCAGAAGATTTTAAAAAAGCCGAGCTTTCGCTGATTGAATTTCAAAGAGAAGGCAAAAGCTATACTTATGACACCATTATTGAGCTTAAAAAAATATATCCACAAACAAATTTTGCTTTTGTTTGTGGCGGCGATATGCTGGTATATTTTAAAAAATGGTATAAATTTCGTGAACTTATGCAACTGTTGCCTTTTATTGTTTTTAAACGCACTGATACAGATGAAAAAGAGTTTAACGATTGCATAGCTGAGCTTACTGATATGGGTATGAAAATTACAGTAAAGAATGAAGTTATTTCTTCTGTTTCTTCAACTCAAATTAGAAATGATTTTAAAAATTCTTCACACTTACTACCCAGAAAAATTTATTCTTTCCTGAATGAGAGGGGAAAATATATTGTTTGATTCTAAATACGAAAATTATATAACAATATTAAAAAGTCGTTTAAATGAAAAACGTTTTTATCATTCGTTATGTGTTGCTAAGGAAGCAATGCGTTTAGCAGAAAAATATAACGGAGATGTTGAAAAATGTTATCTTGCAGGTCTTTTGCATGATATTACTAAAAATTCGCCCGACGAAGAACACTTGCAATTATTTGAAACCTTTGGTATAATGCAGAGTGACATTGAAAAAAATGCCGTAAAATTATGGCATGCTATGTCCGGTGAGCTATATATTAAAAATATTTTGGGTGTTGATGATATTGAAATTTTAGATGCCGTTCGTTATCATACAACCGCAAAGGCAGATATGTCACTAACCGCTAAAATTTTATATTTGGCCGATTTTACATCAATAGACCGTGATTATACAGATGTTGATGTAATGCGAGAATTGGTTGATAAATCGCTAGAAGAAGCGCTTGTTTATGCTTTGAAATATTCTATTTGTGATTTAATTGAGCAATCAAAGCCGGTTCATCCCGATACTGTTAGTGCATATAATTTTTATGTTTTTTAAATTTAATTTACAAACAATTTTGGAGGAAAAATGGAAGCTTTAGATATTATTAAAATTGCAGCTAATGCACTTGATGATAAAAAGGGTAAAGAAATTACTGCCATTAAGATTGACGACTTAACTGTAATAGGTGAATATTTTTTAATATGTACTGCTAATTCTTCAACACAAATTCGTGCTTTGTGTGATGAAGTTGAAGAAAAGCTTAAAGAAAACGATGTAACACCTCATCATATTGAGGGTAGATCTACTGGTTGGATTGTTCTTGATTACGGTTCTGTTATAGTACACATTTTTGGATATAAAGAGCGTGAATTTTACGGGCTTGATAAAATGTGGAGCGACGGAACAATAGTTGATATAAATAAATTTCTTAAAAATCCTCAGGAGGACTAAAAATGCAAGAATATAATTATAGTCAAATTGAAAAAAAGTGGCAAGAAATATGGGATAACAACAATACCTTTGCCGCAAAGGAAGATTATTCGTTACCTAAATTTTACGGCTTAGTAGAATTCCCTTATCCATCAGGTCAAGGCTTACACGTTGGTCATCCACGTTCTTATACTGCAATTGATATTGTTTCACGTAAGAAGCGTTTACAGGGCTTTAACGTGCTTTACCCTATGGGTTGGGATGCTTTTGGTTTGCCTACTGAAAACTTTGCAATTAAGAATCATATTCATCCGTCAATAGTTACCGAAAATAACATCGCTAATTTTAAGCGTCAGTTAAAATCATTAGGCTTTTCTTTTGACTGGAATAGAGAAGTTAACACTACAGACCCTTCTTATTATAAGTGGACACAGTGGATTTTCCTTAAATTGTTTGAAAAAGGTTTAGCCTACAAAAAACAGATGGCTGTTAACTGGTGTACTTCTTGTAAGTGCGTACTTGCTAACGAAGAAGTTGTAAACGGTGTTTGCGAGCGTTGCGGTAGCGAGGTTGTTCAAAAAGAAAAAAGCCAATGGATGCTTAAAATTACCGAATATGCTGAAAAGCTTTTAGACGGTCTTAATGATGTTGACTTTATTGACCGTGTTAAAACTCAGCAAAGAAACTGGATAGGTAAGTCCTACGGTACTCAGGTTATTTTCAGCACTAATATTGGTGATACTTTTGAAGTTTTCACTACCCGTGCGGATACTCTTTTCGGTGCTACATATACCGTTATGTCACCTGAGCATCCTTTAATTGAAAAATGGGCAGATAAAATTTCAAATATCGACGAAGTTCGTGACTATCAAGCACAAGCCGCTAAAAAGTCTGACTTTGAGCGTACAGAGCTAGCCAAAGATAAAACAGGTGTTAAACTAGAGGGTGTAACCGCTATTAACCCTGTAAATAATAAAGAAATTCCGATTTTTATTTCTGACTATGTGCTTATTTCTTACGGTACAGGTGCCATTATGGCTGTGCCTGCACACGATACTCGTGACTGGGATTTTGCTAAAAAGTTTGATTTACCAATTATTGAAGTTGTATCCGGTGGGGAAGATGTACAAAAAGCCGCTTACACAGAATGCGCAACAGGCGTACTTGTAAATTCTGATTTTCTTAACGGTCTTTCGGTTGAAGATGCTAAAAAGGCAATTCAGAAATGGTTGACCGAAAGAAATCTTGGTTGTGTTAAGACTAACTATAAGCTTCGTGACTGGGTATTTTCACGTCAAAGATACTGGGGTGAACCTATTCCGGTTGTATATTGCGAAAAGTGCGGTTATGTTCCGCTACCAGAAAGCGAATTACCACTTGTATTACCAAATGTTGATTCTTATGAACCAACTGACACAGGTGAATCACCACTTGCTAAAATGACTGATTGGGTTAACACCACTTGTCCACATTGCGGCGCTCCTGCAAAGCGTGAAACAGATACTATGCCACAATGGGCTGGTTCTTCTTGGTATTTCTTAAGATATTGTGATCCACACAACGATAAGGAGCTAGCTTCTAAAGAGGCATTAGAGTATTGGTGCCCGGTTGATTGGTACAACGGTGGTATGGAGCATACTACATTGCACCTACTTTACAGCCGTTTCTGGCATAAATTCTTGTATGATATTGGTGTTGTTCCTAATGCTGAGCCTTATTCTAAACGTACTAGTCACGGTATGATTTTGGGTGAAAATGGTGAAAAGATGTCTAAGTCACGTGGCAACGTAGTTAATCCTGATGAGATTATTGAAAACTACGGTGCTGATACAATGCGTGTTTACGAAATGTTTATTGGTGACTTTGAAAAGGCAGCTCCTTGGAGCCAGTCTTCAATTAAGGGTAGTAAGCGTTTCTTAGATAAGGTGTGGGCTTTAGCTGATATTTTAACTGATAAAACAGGCTTCCATGCTAATTCTGAGGCAGAATTCCATCGTACAATTAAAAAGGTTACTGATGATATCGAATCTTTAAAGATGAATACTGCTATTGCGGCTTTAATGTCATTGTTAAACACAATTCAAGCTACTGGCGAAATTACACGTGATGAATACAAGATTTTCTTGTTGTTGCTTAATCCTTTTGCTCCTCATATTACTGAAGAGCTTTGGGAAAACTGTGGCTTTGAGGGTATGCTCAACCAGGCTGAATGGCCTAAATATGATGAAGCAAAATGTGTTGATGCTACTGTTGAAATAGTTGTTCAAATCAATGGTAAAATCAGAGCACGTTTAAATGTTGCTGCTGATATTTCTTCCGCTGATGCTATTGTTTTAGCTAAGGAACAAGAGGCAGTAAATGCTGAGATTTCGGGTAAAACAATTGTTAAAGAATTGTATGTACCTAAAAAGCTTGTTAATATAGTTGTAAAATAATTTGTTATTTTTAAAAAAAATTCTTGCATATTGATTAAAATTGTGTTATTATAATTAAGTTATAATATCTATTTTGATATTTTATGTCTTAATCGTATTGTTTGGAGGTGAAACAGGTGAACGCGTTAGAAATTATATTAGGTATTTTGGTTATACTCGTTTCGCTTGTCATAATTGTTGCTGTTGTTTTGCAACCTGGTAGACGTGCCGGTATCAATGGCGTTATCTCCGGTGGTGCTGATACTTTTCTTTCTAAGAACAAGGCAAGAACCTTTGACGCCTTTCTTTCTCGTTGGACAAAGTATGTAGCAATACTTTTCTTTGTTTTGGCAATTGTTGCGAATGTAATCGCTATTAGAGGAAAGTAATTTTCCTTTTCGGGTTTTACCCATACTATAATTACCCCTGCATTTCTGCGGAGGGAGGGAATATAAATGAGTCAAGTAAGAATTAAAGAAAATGAATCTCTTGATAATGCTTTACGTCGTTTTAAGCGTCAAACCGCTAAAGACGGTGTTATTCAAGAAGTTCGTAAGAGAGAGCATTATGAAAAGCCCTCTGTAAAGCGTAAAAAGAAGTCGGAAGCTGCTCGTAAAAGAAAGTTCCGCTAAAAAGAACAAAAAGCGGTTTTTATAACCGCTTTTTATTTTTGATTTTTTTGGAGTTTTTTATGTTTTTATGTCCTGATATTAAGCTTAAAAGAGTTACAAATATTACTCTTGAGCTTTTAAATAAATATAATATTAACGCCTTAATTTTAGATGTAGATAATACCTTATCTACTCACCACGGTCAACAACTTACCGATGGTCTGGAAGAATGGCTTAATGAAATGCAAAACGGCGGTATAAAGCTCATAGTTCTTTCTAATTCAAAAGAAGAAAGAGTAAAGCCTTTTGCAGAAAAAATTAATCTTAATTTTATTAGTTTAGGATTAAAGCCGTTGCCTTTTGGTTATTGGCGAGCTTTGAAAAGGTTGGGCGAATGCAGAAAAAATACCGCAATTGTAGGTGACCAAATCTTCACCGATATTATTGGCGGTAAATTTGTTGGTGTTAAAACTATCCTTTTAACACCAATTCTACCTGAGCCTATGCTTAGCTTTAGAATACGTAGAAATTTAGAAAAGAAGATTTTTAAAAGATATAACATTACTGACTTGGAGGTATAAAATGGCCGCTATATTTGGTCCTGCAGGTACTGCTGAAAGCTTTAGTAAAATGGGTTACAAAGGTAGCCTACAAGTGCCTGAATATCTTGAAAAATTAGGTCTTGATTGTTTTGAATACCAATGCGGTAGAGGTGTTAATATCGGCGAAGAAAAAGCAATTCAGCTTGGCAAAATTGCCGCCGAGAAGGGTATTTCACTTTCTCTACATGCACCGTATTATATTTCAATGTCTTCAACAGAAGAAGAAAAACGCCTTAATTCTATCAACTATATTTTAGCATCTGCTAAAGCTGTTAAGGCTATGGGTGGTAACCGTATTGTTGTACACACCGGTTCTTGTGGAAAAATCAGTCGAGAGTTAGCACTTGAATTGGCTATTGATACTATGCGTCGCTCAATTGAAGCTCTTGACCGTGAGGGTTTAGGTGACATTCATATTTGTCCTGAAACAATGGGTAAGGTTAACCAGCTTGGCACCTTACAAGAAGTAATGGAGCTTTGTAAAATTGATGAAAGGCTTATTCCTTGCATTGATTTCGGTCATTTAAATGCCAGAGATTTAGGTATATTAAAGTCATATTCTGATTATGAAGAAATTTTTACTACAATACGTGATAATTTGGGTTGCGACCGTCTTAAAATTTTTCATTCTCATTTTTCTAAAATTGAATATACAACAGGCGGCGAAAAAAAGCATCTTACTTTTGAGGATACTGTATACGGTCCACAGTATGAGCCTGTAATGGAATTAACATATAAATACGATTGTAGCCCTGTTTTTATTTGCGAATCGGCTGGTACGCAATCTGAGGACGCTAAGGCTATGAAAGATTATTACAATAGTATTGTTAATAAGGAGTTGAATATATGATTTGGCATAATGCTAGTTCGCAAGAAGTTTTAAACGAGCTTTCGGTTGATCATAAAACCGGTTTGCCCAACGGTGTTGTTGATGAGCGGCTTGAAATTTATGGTCAAAACGTTATTGCTAATTTTGAAAAGCCAAGTTTTTTAAAACACTTTTCAGCTCAATTTAAAAATAAAACTGTTATTTCGCTTTTAATTATAGCAGTTGTTTCTTTTATTGTTGCCTTAATGTATGATGAGGTTAACTTTTATTCCCCTTTGCTGATTGTTGCCATTATTCTAATAAATGCAGCAATTAGTGCATATCACATTTTTAATTGTGATAATTTAATGGAAAATATTAAACATATTACAAATCCTAATGTTTCTGTGCTTAGAGAGGGAATATTAAAAACCGTAAATGCGGCAAATTTGGTTCCCGGTGATATAATTTTGCTTGAAGAAGGGGATTTTATTCCTGCAGATGCACGTTTGATAGAAGCAAACGAATTGCGTTGCAACGAGGTCACACTAACCGGCGTAGAAGTGCCGGTTGAAAAAATTCCCGATACTGTTTTAGAAGATATTTCGCCTTTAGAAAAACGTTCAAACATTGTGTTTTCAGGTTGTAGCGTTGCACATGGTACTGCAAAGGCTGTAGTGGTAGCAACAGGTCTTGAAACCGAAATTGGTAGAACAGCTTCTATTATTCAGCAAACAGGCGAAAATCGTTTACCTTTGGAAAACCAACTTGAGAATATAGGAAAAATAGTTAATTTAGCAATACTTGTTATATGCGGCGTTGTTTTCTTGCTTGGTATGATACAGAACTTTTCTTCTGGTACCTTTGCTAGTATGACATTAAAAATGCTAATTAATGCCGTAGCACTTGCTGTGGCGGCTATTCCTGAGGGATTACCTGCCATTGCTACTATTGTAATTGCTATTGGTACACATAGAATTTTACGTGATAACATAATTGTTAAAGATGCTGACGCCGCTGAGCTGCTCGGTAAAACCGATGTAATTTGTTGTGATAAAACAGGTGTTTTTACTCATAATAAAATGGTTTTAGAAAAGATTTATGACGGTAAAAGGGTAGTGGACTTGCTCGAAGATGGAGCAGATGAATCTACAGCGATTTTGCTACAGCTTGCCACAGCTTGTTCCACCTTGGGTAACGACTCTACCGAGCAAGCTATAGAAAAAGCTTGTCTTACTTACAATACAATGTCAAAACAAGATGTTGATGCATTGTTTCCGAAAATTGCTGAAATTCCATTTGATTCCGAACGTAAAACAATGACCGTTATTACCATGATTAACGAAAAGCCTTTTGCCATTGTTAAAGGCGCTCCCGAAACGGTAATACCAAATTGTGTTGGCTGCAACTGTGATGAGATTTTGAAGCTTAATGAATCTTTGGCTGATGAAGCTTTTCGTAATGTATGTATTGCAATGCGTCCTTTGCCAGAAATACCGGCAAATCCTAATGCCGAATTAATTGAACAAAACCTGACTTTTGCGGCACTTTTATGTTTGAATGATCCACCACGTGGCGGAATTATTGATGAAATAGCATCTTGTGATGAGGCTGGTATTAAGACTATTATGATTACCGGTGATAATCTCACAACTGCTAAGACCGTAGCACGCAGAATCGGTATTTTAAAGGATAATACCTTTGCTATTACCGGTGCCGAGCTTGCTGAAATGTCTGATGAAGAGTTAAAGCAAAACATAGAAAAATATACTGTTTTTGCACGTGTTTCGCCAAATGATAAGGTGCGTATTGTTAAAGCTTGGCAGCAAAATAATAAGATTGTTACTATTACGGGTGACAGTGTTCAGGATGCCGATGCTTTAGCCTTAGCGGATGTTGGTTGTGCTATTGGTAAATTCGGTGCAGATGTTGCTAAAAGCAATGCAGATATAATTATTAAGAACAACCGCTTTGATTCAATAGTGCATGCAGTTAAAGAGAGTAGGGGACTTTTCAGTAATATTAAAAAATCAGTTTTCTATTTATTTAGCTGTAATTTTGCCGAAATTCTTACTGTTTTATTTGGTATGATTTTATTTGGTATTACACCAATTGCCGCTGTACAGTTGTTATGGATAAATTTATTGACCGACTGTGCGCCTGCAATTTCTCTTAGTATGGAAAGTGCAGAAAAGAACATAATGAAATACAAGCCTTTGTCAACTATAGGCAGAATTTTTGATAGCAAATCTTTAATTACAACTGCGTTACAAAGCGTATTTATGGCAGTTATTACGTTAGTTTCTTTTAAAATAGGCTTTGGTTTTAGAGATACTACAACTGCTATGACTATGGCTTTTACAACTTTAGGATTAACTCAGATTTTCCATTGCATTAATAATAAGTTTTTAGGTACTATATTTAATAAAACTATATTTTCAAATAACTTTATGAATTTTGCAGTTGGTATTACTTTATTTATTATGATTTTCTTAGTACTTACACCTGCAGGATTTGTATTTGGTTTAACAATTCTAAATATTTCGCAGCTACTAATTTGCTTATTGTTAGCAATATCTGTTATTCCGTTTACTGAGATTTTAAAGTTAGTCTTATATAGGTTTTAAAAAAAGAAGGACTTTTACAGTCCTTCTTTTTTATATAAATCTTCATTAGGGGAGTTACCGAAAATTTCTTTATATGTTTTTGAAAAATATGAAAGATTGTTATATCCACAAGAAATTGCACATTCAGCAACATTGTATTTACCGGTAAGTAACATAGATTTTGCATTTTTGCATCTAACGTAATTTAAGTGAGAAATGATTGTATTGCCGGTTATTTCTTTAAAAATGTGGCTAAGGTAATATTTATTGATTATAAGTTTTTCGCTTAAGGTTTCAAGTGTGATTTCTTCGGTGAAATGCTCAAATATGTACTGAGAAACCTGTTTTACAAGATTAATTTTGCGCTTGTTTATATTGTTTTGATTATTATCACTAGCTGATTCTCTTGAAAGTAAAGCTAGCATAACCTTAATATAACCCAAAATGGCTTCTTTATAGTTTGGTTGTTTATTTTCGAATTCTGTAATTATTTTATT
>JAZREW010000002.1:0-8745 GCA_045661005.1 Acutalibacteraceae bacterium
GAGCATCACCGATATAATCAGATAGTCGTTGATGATATGTCCAAACTCCAAGTGCATACTGATTGCATTGCCGAGCATAAAGCAATTACCAAGGAGCGACGGCAACTGCCAACCCCAGTGCAATTCTTTTTCTTGTGCATATGACATCAGAAGCACCGTAATAATACCCATCACAGCAACAAGAATATAAAACAGGTTCCGAGAGAGCAGTTGCAGACAGGCAGCACACATCGAACTTATAAATAACACCAGTATTGTCATATAATGCCTCCTTTAATGATAATTGAGCAGTCGCTCTTTATATCGCTTACAGTAATCACCGATACTGCAGGTGAAAATCTCATAGTCGTCATTCGGTTCCATTTTCTTCTCTACTCTTGAAACCGATAATGTCAGGTCAAGGTAGTAACTTGTGCCATCGGACAGTGATATGACATTGTAGGAGTGGTGTGGTTTAAAGATATCTTCATAAGCAATATCCACTACATAGACCTTAAAGTTTTTCATCGGCAGCAACCCTGCCTCGTCAAGTACAAGGGTGATGTGCTTAAACAGAACGGCAAAATCAAAGCAAATGCCGTAAATTCTATCGCCCTGCTCAATATCGTCAAAGTCAAAATATTGGAATACAACCTTTTTGTCGTGGTGGTATTGGAAGTTTGCTCTGGTATACGACTGGACAGTTGAGATATATTCCTCAATACTGCTATACTCCCGACCGAACCGTTCTAATATCCATTCTCGCTCGGTGTCAGAGATTGTTGTCGCTGCCGTGTAACGACCAGAACGGTTCTGGGTGTAGTTATTATAAAAAGCAACTCCTGTGGTCGTCAGAACGGCCACACAGAGCACTATACTCAAAGTCGTTTTAATTATCTTCATTTATTTAATCTCCTAACTCAACAATCGCACTGTTGGATTGCAGTATTTTTTCAAGTTTCTCACTGCGATATGAAAGATACCGTCTGGTACAGGCAATTGAACTATGCATAAGGGCTTCCTGGGTTGCCAACAGGTCTTTACCCGACTTTTCAAAAATATTTTGGGCATACATCTTTCTCCAACTATGACTTGATACATCGGTCATTTCCAAATAATCTATTGCCACCTTATGAATGTACCGATTAATTGCTCTTTTACCGATAGTGAATATTTTATCGTTGCGACCTTTTCCTTTTGTAATTGCATATTCGGTCAGGTATGCATACAGTTCATTTGGCACAGGCACATTTCGTTCCTTCCCAGTCTTTTCTTCTACAATTTTCAATCTGTACCCCTTATCGGTGTAGAAAAAGTCTGCGAGCCGAATTTTTAATATGTCCCCAATACGAAGGCCAACTGAACCTTCGATTGTCAGAATTCTTATGATTTGCTCGTTTCTCTTAAAGAACCCGTCGTGGTTCTCATTCATAGTTTTCATTAACAAAATATGCTCGTCCATCGTTATAGGTCTACTTGCCATTTCGCACCTCCAAAGTTCTCGTTTTTTCATACAGGAGTTCCCGTTTTTGCCCCTTGTTTGCGACAATACTTAAAAACCCCTGTATTTGCTTGCTTTTGCAGTTCCCCTTTTTTATAAAAAGGGAATTCTATTGCTATTCGTGCCCCTTATCGTAGATTGCCTCGCAAATCAGACGGCAGGCAATTTTGAAACCGACCAAGAATGAGGAATATTCCAAATGGCAGGACATTGTACCACACTTGTCCACATAGGCATTCAAAAGGTCTTTTTGATTATCGGTCATTGTTTCTTCAAGTGTTTCTCTTGCGACCCCTGCTTCGTGTAGGGCAGTGTTATATTCGTCGCTACGGTGCATAGGTCTATCAAAGAGATTAAGATTGCCGTAAAACAGGTCTTTAATTGTTTGGTCTGTCATAAGGTCACCTCATTCCCAGTTCGCTCTCGTCCACACCGTAAACACGATATACGGTCTTGGGAGCAATTTCTTCTTTTTCAATAACAATGTGGTCCACCCCAGCAGGGAGGATAATGTCCACAGTGCCACCGAAATGCGATGGCATAACAAAACCACCGTCTTGCTGCATCTCATACTGTAAAACTAAAATCTTCATAAACATTCTCCTTTCTGATGTTATGTAAGTGGTGCCGCTGGCTCGGCACCTGCATCAACAAAGATAATGAAGGAGGAATTGGAGGAGGAATGAAAAAATTAACACACACAACTTGCTCTAATTGCCAGAGAGCATTGAAAGGTAGAAAGGTCAAAAATGAAAAAAGACCTACACACAAAACTCCCGTCAGAGTTTGTATGTAAGTCTAAAAATCAATATGTTATGTGCTATTCAGTTGTTATACTAATGATAACATATTTTACCTTTAAAGCCAAGAGGTTTTTGACATTTTCCTTCATAAACCGACAAATTTTTTATAACCCCAAATGATAGGTAAGAACTTCTTTTCATTCCACCCACCCGACCTTTTATATAACTCTTAAAAAGAGAAATGATTATATGTAAGTGATATGAGACCCCATATAAAAACCTTGATTTTTAAGGGGTGTTGTGGTATCATAAGGTAAAGTTAATCGGTGGTTATTGTTTTGGAGCGATAAAAGTAATTTTTACCCAAGAATTACCCACATTACCCACAGATTACCCAAGACATCCGAGAAGATATGAGATTTTATGACACGATATGAGAGGTTATGAGAAACCTATAAAATTCACTGTTTTTTCGGTATCTTATGAGACTTTATGAGAGGATATGAGAAGTTATGCCAAACTCCTTATCTATCCCCACAATGAAGCCATTAGATTGATAAGTTACTACAACCCAAGATATCTTTCGATATCTTGGGTTGTTTCATAAGTTCAAACCAAAACTTAAACCAATTTATATAATATTAAGGAGTTCTAAATATATGAGAGATAAAATTATAAGAATTATCTGGTCTAAACCATTGCTTTTGGACGACACAATTTCAAGCGATTTATCATGCATCCAAGGCTTGTATTACATTAGTCGTGTTTTTGGTAAAAAAGAGACTAGCTTATACATTGGTATTGCAACACGAAATAATACAATCGGTAATAGGTTAAAAGCGCATAAAGAAGATTGGCTTAAGTTATATAGAGGTAAAATATATGTACGTATTGGTCAAATCGTGTACCCTGCCAAATTGAACCATAGTATTATAGAGCATGCTGAAAGTGCGATCATCTTTGAGCAAAGTGATATATTCTATGAAAACACATGCAAATCAAAATCTTATACATACACCGATTTATACCGCATTGAAAACGAAGGTGATATTTTTGAGTTAAAACCACGAATCCGTATGCACGAACACTCTGAAGATGAAAGATATAGAGAAAGCCCTAATTCTTTAATAAACAGATGGCGTAACGACCCTAATCCAGTACGAGTATACGGTAAATCTAATCCGGACGGAACAAAAATAGAAATAAAAAAAGTTGATAATATAGAAGATTTACTTAAGTAGAACACTTAAACCAATTTAAGCCACAACTTAAACCAATAAATGTTTTATTATCTTAACTTATAGGAACTTATCGAGATCATGCAGACAGAAATAAAATGTGCAATCCAAACTTATCGAAAGTTACCACAACTTATACGAATTTTGAACGATAGGTCCCCACGATGAAGCCGTTGGACTAATAAAACCCGATGATTTTGCGGGTTTGCGGGACTTTAAAAGGTGGAAAATATTGAGTTTACCCCAAATTCACCCTTTTTGCCCGTGATTTACCCCAATAAAAATATATAAAATTAGTAGGTATCAATTTCGAGTTGATACCTACTTTTCTTTTGCTTTAAATTCATCCAAGATAAACTTCACCAGCAATAATTGATATTGAACTATGCGATTTTTTCACAACATTCTTCTACCAATTACGTAATAAAAATTACCGAATAGGTCAAGGCTACGTTTTTTTCAATTTTAAATACTATAATATTAACTGTGAACCAATAATTGAAAGGAATTAGATTATGTACGCTATTCATACTGTTAATTTATCTAAAAAATACAAAAGTTTAACAGCAGTAGATTGCTTGAATTTAAAAATAGAAAAGGGTGAGCTTTTTTCTCTGCTGGGCGTTAACGGCGCCGGAAAAACAACCACAATTAAGCTTTTATCTAGCCTAACGCAACCTACAAGCGGTGATGCCTTTTTAAACGGAAAAAGCATTTGCAAAGACACTACTGCAGTAAAATCAATCATAGCAGTATCGCCACAGGAAACGGCAGTAGCTCCTAGTCTTTCTGTACGTGAAAATCTTGAGCTTATGTGCGGTGTTCACGGTTTTACAAAAGACAAGCAGAATTTAAAAGTGACCGAGCTTGTTAAACAATTTGGGTTAGAAACTGTTATTAAAAAGAAAGCTGGTAAGCTGTCAGGCGGATGGCAACGCCGATTAAGCATTGCTATGGCGTTGATTAGTGAACCTGAAATTTTATTTCTTGACGAACCAACTTTAGGACTAGATGTTCTTTCCCGTAGCGATTTATGGGATTTAATACGCTCTTTAAAAGGAAAAACAACCATTATTCTAACAACACATTATATGGAAGAGGCCGAGGCACTTTCCGACCGAATAGCAATTATGAAGGACGGCAAGCTACTTATTTGTGATACGGCCGACGAAATTAAGAAAACCACTAAAACAGATAATTTTGAGCAGGCATTTATTAAGATTGTTAAGGGGGATTTAAAATGAAAACTCTAACATTTGCAAAACGAAACACAAAAGAAATTTTGCGTGATCCGCTTAACCTTTTCTTTGGGTTGGGTTTTCCCCTTGTTCTTATTTTATTGCTTAGCATTATACAAGCAAATATACCGGTCAAGCTTTTTGAAATACAACACTTAACACCCGGAATCACCATTTTTGGTTTGTCTTTTATGACACTTTTTTCGGCAACTATTATTTCCAAGGATAGAAGCAGTTCCCTACTGCAACGCCTATACACAACCCCGCTTACACCAACCAATTTTATTTTAGGTTACACCTTGCCAATTATACCAATAGCCGTTGCACAATGCGGTATTTGTTATATTACGGCTATTATTTTAGGACTTAAAATTACGGTTAATATTTTATATTCAATTATAACCATTGTCCCTGTTTCTATGCTTTACATTGCTTTAGGTTTGCTTTGCGGAAGCGTTTTTAACGATAAGCAAGTAGGCGGTATATGCGGTGCCTTGCTTACTAATCTTTCGGCTTGGTTATCTGGCATTTGGTTTGACCTTGAGCTTGTTGGCGGTACTTTTAAAAGAATTTCATATATGCTACCCTTTGTTCATGCAGTAGAAATTGAACGTGCAGTTCTTAATGGTAACTTTTCAGAAATTAAAAGTCATATTTTTTGGGTGCTTGGATACGCCGTTGCTTTATTTGTATTAGCGGTGCTGTTATTTTTACGTCAAATGAAAAAACAGTAAACCTTTAATTTTATATATTTCAAAGCGCTGGCTTTCTGTAAGTAACACTTGAAAACCGACCTGTTTCATGCTACAATTACGATGAAAATCGGCGTTGCCTTTTTGTATTAAAACATTAAAGGAGTGTCTATATGAAAGCTTGCATAATTCAGCCACCATATTCGATGGATACATCATTTTCGGATGAATATTTTAACTTTAAGCTTGATATGCTTGACAGGTGTGACAGTTCGGTTGATATAATCGTACTGCCAGAATATAGCGATGTTCCCTGCGCTACAAAAACACGTGAAGAAACATTGTTTTACCATGAAAAATACATAGATATTCTTTTAGATAAATGTATTGAAACCGCCAAAAGATGCAATTCGCTTGTGTTTGTTAATGCACTCTGCGAAATAAACGGCAACTACCGCAACACAACCTATGCGTACAACCGAAACGGCGAGCTTGTAGGCAAATATTATAAAAAGCATTTACCACCTTTAGAGATTGAAACATTAGAGCTTGACAGTGGCTACACCTTTGAATTTTCTGAGCCTTACACTCTTGAAATCGACGGTTTGAGATATGGTTTTTTAACTTGCTATGATTTCTATTTTTACGAAGCCTTTGCTAATATTGCAAAAGAAAATGTTGATATAATTATCGGTTGTTCTTTGCAACGAAGCGACAGCCACGATGCTATCGAAACAATGTGCAGATTTTTAGCATATAATACCAACGCTTACGTAGTACGTTCTTCGGTTAGTTTTGATGAAAATTCAGAAATTTGCGGTGCCAGCATGGTAGTTTCACCGCATGGCAAAGTGCTTGCTAACATGAAAGCAAAATTTGGTATGCAAACGGTAGAGTTTGACCCACAAAATAAATATTACAAACCCGCAGGTTTCGGAAATCCGGATGCCGCCCATTATGAATATATTGAATACGGCCGAAAGCCTTGGCAATACCGCCCTGCAGGTAGTGCTGTTATAAATACTGAATGCCGACTTAGCTACCCCAGAATTTGCGCTCACAGAGGTTTTAGCGAAATTGCCCCCGAAAACAGTATGGCGGCTTTCGGTGCGGCGATAGCTCTTGGCGCCGAAGAAATAGAATTTGATATATGGCCCACTACCGACGGTGAATTAGTATCTATTCACGACCGAGAGCTTGACCGTGTAAGCACAGGCTCTGGCCTTGTAACAGACTATACCCTTAAAGAGCTTGAAGAATTTGATTTTGGTGTAAAATTCAGCGAAAAATTCAAAGGCTTAAAAATTGTTAAATTTGAAGATATTTTGAAAAAATTTGCTTGTCAGGTTATTATGAATATTCATATAAAGCCGCTCTCGTTTACAGAAAAATATCCCGAAGATATTATGAAAAAGATTGTAGCACTTGTAAAAAAATACAACTGCGAACAGCATGTGTATTTTATGATAGAGCCTGATATTCAAATAAAACAATTTAAAGAATATGCGCCCAAAATTCCTATAGCAGTAGGTCACATACAAGAGCAACCCGATATAGTAGACCGTGCTGTAGCTTTAGGTTGCGAAAAGGTACAGTTCTTTAAGCCGCACTTCAATAAGGAAATGATAGAAAAAGCACACAAGCACGGCATTAAATGCAATATTTTCTGGTCGGATGACCCTGAAGAAGCGGCAAGCTTTATAGATATGGGATTAGATACTATACTTACAAACAATTACAATTTGGTTTCTAACCGCATTAAACGATAATTTGAAATTAAAAAATTAAATAAGGTTATTTTTACATTTATTATTTTAAAAATTTGCGAGCAAGCTATTTAAAGGGAGTGATTTCTTTGAAGCTTGTTCGCTTTTTCATTAAAAGCTTTTTTTATATAGCGTTAATGCTAAGTATTGCAATTTTTGCTGTTGCGGTTTATCTTAACAACAGTTTAAGTCAGGAATATAAAATTAAAAAAGGTGATGTTTTAAGCATAGATACATTTGTGCCGGTTACTGCAGTTTATAACGGTAGTAAGCTTTCGCAAAACAGCCTTAATACAATAGGTGAAGATTACAATGTAGACCTTAAGTTATTCGGGGTTATCCCCTTTTCTACCGTCAATGTAGAAGTTGTAGACGAACTGCAGGTTGCGGTGCTTGGCACACCCTTTGGTATGAAGCTTTATACCGAAGGCGTGCTTGTAACCAATATTACCGAAGTAAAAACGGTTAACGGACTTGTAAACCCTGCGGTAGAGGCAGGTATTAAAACGGGCGACTATATAGTATCGGTAAACGGTACAAAAATATATACAAATGAAGATTTAAGCAAAATAGTAGAAAGCTCTAACGGAAATAAAATGAAATTTTCAATTGTACGCAACAATAAAAAAATTATCGTTGAGCTTTGCGCCGCACTTTCAAGCGAGACTAATAGCTACAAAATAGGTATATGGATAAAAGATAGCTCAGCCGGTATCGGAACACTTACATTTTACAGCCCTGCTACCGATATAGTGTGCGGCTTAGGGCACGGTATTTGCGATGAAGAAACAGGAAATATTTTAACAATTAATTCGGGCGAATTGGTAACTGCCGAAATAATTGGTATTGAAAAAGGAAGTGTTGGCAGTCCCGGTCAGCTTAACGGAAAATTCGGGCTAAAATCAATTGGAGATATAGACCTTAATTGCTCTGCTGGTGTATATTCGAGCCTTACAGGCAAGCTTGACATTTCAAACATTGTAGAGCTTGCAACAAAACAAGAAATTGAAAACGGCAAAGGTCAAATACTTTGCACCGTAAACGGAACAACCGCCAAACTGTATGATTGCAAAATAAGTATCAGAACATCCGCTTTTCTCTCTAAAACACAGAATATGATAGTAACCGTAACCGACCCCGAACTACTAAACCTTACAGGCGGCATTGTGCAAGGCATGTCTGGGTCGCCAGTCATACAAAATGGCAAATTAGTAGGTGCTGTAACCCATGTTTTAGTAGATGATCCAACTCGTGGATATGCCATATTTGCTGAAAATATGTTAAAAACAGCGCAGAGTGTTGCAGAAGAACAACAAATGAAAGACGCATCCTAATAAAAGAAGAGTGCCAATTCTGTGATTGGCACTCTTTTGACGCTTTCAAACGCTTATCTTGGATTTCCGAAATTGCAAAGGGGTAACAGAATAAGCCTTTTTAAATTGTTTTCCAAAATAACTGGCGTTAGAGAATCCACAATCCATTGCGATTTCTGTAATGGATTTTTCTGTTTCCGTCAATAATTTCACGGCATAAGAAAGGCGATATTCCGTTAAATAAACGATGGGACTTCTGTTGATATATCTTTTCA
>JAZREW010000003.1:0-6640 GCA_045661005.1 Acutalibacteraceae bacterium
AGATACGATATAGTCTATAGTTTTCTTCATGTAATCTTCATCTAAAGGTGAAACGTGGGTATTTACACCAATATAGCTATTAACTTTATCTACAGTAGGAACACGTGCCACACGCAAATCTGCGTTTTCATCTATAGTTGCACCGTCGTATACATGTGTTTTAATAATGAATGCACCATAATAAGTAGCTGCAACCATTGAAATCTGCTTGGTTTCGATTGCGTTAGCACCTATTTTTTTGTATTCAAAGCTTTGCTCACCTATTAAATCACCTGTTCCAACATCAAAAATCTGACAGTCAACTTTAATGTTATTAACTTCTATAGGTGTAAGGTTTTCAAGCAATAAATAAAGCTCTATTTGTTCTTTATTTGGATCACCATAGTAAATATTAGAAAGCTTGTTAGTATAACCTGTTACACTAAACGCCGATTCAGTAGCCTGAGAAACTTCAAAAGAAACATCGTCAAAAGCAACTGATCCCTTATCCGGAGCATACCAAAGTGTAACCATTGCTTTATCATAATTTTCTTCAATATCTTTAAGATCAGCTGTATATTCTTTCCAATCGGTAGAGCCTGAATCAACCGTAATTAGCTTATCATTGAAATTATAAATCAATTCGGAAATTTCGCCTTTTTTGCTGTCAAACAAAGTAACATATGCACCAGCAGTAGTTTCTTCAAGACCTGTTCCCTTTGCTTTAAGTTTTAAAATATACGATAATCCCGATTTTAAATCAAATTCTTTTGAGGTCATAAGCATGGTTTCATCATAACTTCCCGAAGCTTCTGCATAGCCTTGAGCATTATGCGACCAATTGCCTATCCTATCCTCCCAAATATCATTATCAAACGTACCGTTTTTTACAAGGTCTGGCGCAATAAAATCAAAAGAATATACCGCACTTTCAGACATAGAGCTAGTTACAGCATAAGCCTTAATTGTCTTTTTGCCGCCTGCAATTGTAATACCTGCATTACCGTTATAAAGCATAGCAGTTTCAGATGTCTTAGGATCTGAACCATCAAGAGTATACTTATAAGTAACGTCAAAATTACCATACTCAAGATATACGTTTGTGTAGTTTTCAATAGCACCGGGTTCAGGGAATGTTGTCATATCGCCTGTAAGGTCGCCCGATTCCAGCTTAACTGCTGTTAAATTATCAAACCAAGCAGTTCCTGTAACACCCTTATCCATTCTAAGATAAGCATAAAGACCTGTAACATCCTCTGGCAAATCATCAAGTATAAATGAGTACTTAGTCCAGTCCTTAGTTCCGCCCGTATAAATAACCTTTTTAGAGAAAGATGCGGTTTGTGCCCAGCCGTAGTCTTTATCTGTTCCCTGCTCTGTTTTAGGACCGATAATATTTATGTAAAGGTACACACCGTCTCTGGTAGAGATAGAATCGGTTTTAATATTAACCGAGAAACGATATCTTGCATTTGGGTCTATACCTGTTGTAATACCTTTGCAATAGAATTTCTCGTTTTCGCTTGCGTCACCTACTACCTTTAAGGAATGACCATCAGCATAGTAAACGGTATCGTCACTCTCCCAAACACCTTGGCTATAAGAAGAAATATCGCCCTCAAAATGACCATTTACAATAAGTCCTGTATCAGTATGCTTAATCGGTTCAATTTCTATTAAGGTAAGTTCATCTACATATATGTCATCAGAATACATATACAAATCAAAGAACTTAACCTCAGCACCGTTAAAGGTTGTGGTTACATACTTCCATTCACCGTCAGTAGTACCTGTATGTAATCTGAAGTTATTATAATAGTCACCCTTAATATTTGTACCGTTTGCGAGCGCAAATTTAGCATAAATATCTGCGCCGCTACCCTTATTATCCTTTACGCTATTAACTTTAATATAAGCTGATAATCTATACCATTTATCAGCACTTGTGGGCTCAGGTAAGGTAATATTAATAGCATTTGCAGAAGCAGAAGCGCCGAAATACAAGGATTTTTCACCGGCATATGAATCGGTATTAACAACGGTACCTTTAGAGTAAAATTGAGCACCAACCTCTAGTTCTTCCATGCCACCGTTTTTAATAAGACCGTAATCCTTCTTTTCGGTTAATGTGAAATCATCAAACCAAATGCCCGCCTCATCTACATCAGCAGTAACATAAATACCTAAATTAATATCTAAGTTTTTACTTTCTGAAGGTGTTTTGAATGTGAGTGAATAAAACTTCCATTCTTTATTTACTTCAAACTCTTCGGTTAATTCAAGGTCAATACACTGATTAGCTATATCGAAATAGTTACCTGTAAAACCAAAAGCTTTGTTTGTGAGCTCTTTATCTGAACGAGCCCATATACCTAAAGTATAAGTTGCTCCACCCTTAACAGTAACAGTTTTGAAGCCTGCATACTTTTGTTCTGCACCGTTAGCAATTGCCAATAAAGAAGCCTTACCTGTATGAGCATTTACAATTTTAGTATCTAGTGAAAATTGCTCATTACCATACTGAAGGCTTTCAAAACCACCATCAGTTATATCATTACCGGAAGTTTTTATTGGTTTTACTTCTACTAAAGATAAATCATCAAACCAAACTGATTTACCGCTAGCCACATTAGATGTAATACCAATACCTACTGCGATATCAGCATCATCAAGAGTTGCAGTTATTTCCATAGAAACTTGCTGCCATTCGGTAGTAATGCTAATAACTTCGCTTTTACTTGCAATAGCTCCCACTGTACATTGTATGAAAGCTGCATCTGTTATTGCTTCTGAGCCACGAATCCAACCGCTAAGAATATATTTTTTATCAACTTCTGTTTTAACCGTTGAAGTCATCAAAGCAGATTGAATACGTTCACCGCCGTTTCCTCTTGCAATATAAGATTTTGAACCACTATGAGCATTAGAAGCAGAAGTATCAACCCTAAAAGCCATACTTTGAGAAAAAGTACCGGTTTCAAAGCCACCATTTGCCAGTAACTCGTTGCCTGTATAATCTTCAGGCGTATAACCGGCTGTAGCATTAGCAAAAACAAATGGCAATGTTGAAATAATAATTAAAACTGCCACTATCAGTGCTGTTAGCCTTTTTGAATTTTCTTTAACTTTAAACATTTTTTTCATAATTTTCTCCTTTTTCTAGCTAAAACGCTTAAATTTAAGTGTCTTATAAGGTGGAAATTTATAGGCCGGCGAGAATCAAACACAACAGACCTAAAAAAGTTGTAATAAATTCTCGAACGGATCAAGCTATCTATTGAGCTTGAGTCACGCCAGTCTAACTTGCAAAATATTTTTTGCAAATAGCATAGAAATTAGTATTAAATAAAAGTGCGGGATTGTGGCTCGGATTATCCGAGCCACAATCTTAACTTAAATAATTATTCAGCTGCTAAAGTAAGCTTCTTTAAGCAAACCATATCAAGAATATCTACTACGCCGTTGTCATTAACATCTTTAGCATCTACATCAATACCTACAGGGTCAACTTCTGTGAAGAGATATTTTCTCATCATAGTTAAGTCGCCTGCTCCGAATGACTGGTTACCGTCAAGGTCACCATGTGCAGATGTTCTGAACTTAGCATTGCCTGTCATACCTGTTGCGGTATTGCGACAGAATACTGTATAAACTGTGTTAGGCTTAAGATTTTCAAACTTAGCATTTGCACTGTAATCTCTACCGTTTACACTATACTCGAAACCTTCGGCTGCGATAAACTCTAAGTAATTGCTATAAGCATTAGGAAGAACCGGAGTAGCTCTTACTATAGCATCAGATACGGTTACCTCACCTACAGGAGCATCAGTAACCAAGAACATAGGTGTTATACCAGCAGCGAATGCAAATATAGTGCCACCAATATCTAACTCGTTACCCCAGCTATCTATTAATATAGCAGAAGTATTGCTTGCAGCAGCTACAGAAGCGAAAGCATCTGTACCGTCAGCGGTCCAAACAGCAGTAACATACTTGCCTTCATCATTCATAAATACATACTTATGAACGTTATTTTCTTTTGTCTTAGAAACAAATGTAACGTTGTTTAAAAGATTGGTCATTGTTTGAATTGTACCATAAGCCGGCTTAGTGTATAATGTATGATTCTCATCATAACCGGTTATACCGTATTGTGCAAGCTCATCTGTGTTGCTGTAGTTATAACCGCTTTGAAGTGTATAAATACTTAAGAATTCAACATCTTCACATGTCTTAGAAGCTAAGTAAAGCTGCATTAAGTAAGCTGCCTGTTCTTCAATAGTGTTAGGCAATCTACCTTCGGTTGCTGTACTAAAGCCAACCTCTGATAGCCAAATAGGCATATCATAAATTTCAAAGTTTTCAAGAACTGCCTTGTACTTATTTACTGTACCTTGAATACCAAGTCTCTTGCTATCGCCATCTATAGGATTAGCAGGATTTGTATAAGGATGAATTGCGAATGCATCAAAGTATGTCTCGCATTCCCAGCTTTCCCAATCTATACAATTTTCAAGCATAGCGTTTAACATATAAGAATTGTAGTCGTAGCTACAGTTCATAGCACCAAGAACAACAATTGCATCAGGATCTTCAGCCTTAATAGCGGTATATGCTTCTTTCATAATCCAAGCATAATACTCACCGGCAATTGTCATATCACTTTGACTTTGGCTAAGCTTTTCGGTCATGATATAAGCATATTCACCAATAATTTCGTAAGCGTCAATCTTACCCTTATACTTAGCTGCCATTTCTGCACAGAAATCACCAAATGCTGCAGCTTCTTCTAAAGTATCTATATAACCGTTACCGTTAGAATCTGCCGGGAATTCGCCAAGACCAACGTTTACACGAACTTTTAAGTTCTCGTTTGCACATTTTTCAAGATATTCATCCATACCGCTTGTAAAGCTGTTCTGCTGTCTCCAAATAACGTCAGCAGAAACCCAACCAAAGCCTGCAGTTTCAACTAAACCGTGAACATCCTGACCACCATCATTAATGTGGTGTTCATTAATTGCTAAGAAATCATTCTGTTCGTAAGATTTTTTAGCTACGGTAAAGTATCTGTCGAATACCTTTGTAAAGTCTTCGTTCTTTAATGTAATAGCAACACGATAAGTACCAAACTTGGTAGCGCCATAAACCTTAATGTTCTTTGTTAAGGTTTCGCCTGCTAACAATTCATCAATTGCTATAGTCTGGGTTGAAATGTATTGATCGGTAATACTATCATAAACATCTACAGTAGCAGTAGCATTTGTAAGGTTATAAGATTCACCGTTTTCAACATTTAAATCAAACTTATATGTTTGTGCTGAAGCAACATCTACAAAGAATGTGTCACCCAACTCGCCTGTAGAAATAGTAGGAATAACATGTGTGTAAAGAGCAGGAATCTCTTCAATAGAAAGGTCATCGAACCAAACTGTTACACCGTCTTCATAATCAGTAACACCGAATGAAAGAGCAATACGAGCTAAAAGCTCGGTTGCATCTAACTGAGAAACAACCATATCATACTCTACCCACTCATTAGTAACAGCGAAATACTTATATTTCTTGCTACCATCAGCCTGAGTATACTTAATATATGCTGCAACACCTTCAGTATTAGCATCAGCCTTAGCCCAAACCTTTAATCGGTAGGTCTTTGTAGGATCAACTGTTGCATACTTAACTTTATCATTCTCTCTCCAGTCATCAACACTAGGATCGATTTCCTTTGAAGTAACCTTAAGTGAACGTGTACCTGTGTGAGCTACTGAAGTATCAAGTGAGAAGTAATCCTTCTGTTCACGGTAGCTAGAATCATTTTCAAAAGAACCGTCAGGTACTATAGCAGTATCTTCAATAGCTACTACACTTATATTATCAATATAAGCATCGCTTGAATGGAAGTGTAATTCGAAACCTCTAGCTGCAATGCCATTGAATGTGTAAGAAATATTTACCCATTCACCATTTGTTTCGCCAACAAGTACCGGAATCTGACGATAATACTTACCATCGAAATACTGTGCTGCATCTTCCTTGTATAACTGAATAAATACATCAGCTATATCTGTGCTTTCTACTACATTATTAACCTTAACCCAAGCGCTGAGCTTATATGTCTTTGCGGGGTCTGTAATAGATGTGAAATCCTGGTGGATAACAGTATAATCTGCTTCGCCGCCAAGCTTAAGAGATTTATCGCCTTCATAAGCTTCGGTATCAACAACGGTGCGGTTTCCTGCAAAGTCTGCACCAAAACCATCGCCAACATTTGACATTTCCATATGACCGTTTGCAACAATACCGGTATCAGGTAGGTCAAGAGCAACCAATGAAATATTGTCTACGTATGCATCATCAGAATACAAGTAAAGAGCGTAATATTTCACATTGGCGCCTGTGAACATTGCGCTAACTTTTACCCATTCACCGTTTGTAGTACCGGACCAAAGCTTGTGGTTATTGTAGTAGTTACCGGGTACTGCTGTACCGTCTTCTTTATCAAATTTAGCATAGATACCAGCTCCGCTGCCCTGATTATCCTTAACGCTATTTACCTTAATATAAGCTGAGAATAAATATGTTTTTGTAGGATCTGTAACTGCAGAAAGTCCTGAATAAATGCTGTGAGGCTTATCACTTGCACCAAAGTACAATGAAT
>JAZREW010000004.1:0-2359 GCA_045661005.1 Acutalibacteraceae bacterium
CTAATACCCATAGTAGCAGATTCTAAAGCGGTTTTTGCACCGTTTGTTATAACAAGAATGTTTTTGAACTTTAAAAGATGCGGCAGTAGATGATAAGCAGTTGAAGATGCATCTAACATTATAACATCCCCGTCTTTAATAAGTGCTGAGGCTTTAATTGCAATTTCCCTTTTAGCTTCGTTTTGTTCAAGGTCACGAACAAATAATGGTATGCGGCGGTCGGGTGAATTAATGCGTAAAGAAACCACTCCTCGTTTGCAGGTTATTAATTCTTTTTTCTGCAGAAATATAATGTCCCGACGAACTGTGGGTTCGCTTATAAATAATTTTTCTGAAAGCTCTTTTACAGTATGTTGCTTTTGCGCTAAAAGATTTACATATTCATTTTCACGGCTATATACAGACACATTACGCACCTCAATCAATCAAACAATAATCATTATAATCAAAATTATAATCAAATTGCGATTGTTTTGTCAATATTATTTTTAATTATTGATTATTTTTTAGCTTTTGTTTAAAATAGTATTAGAAATTAAGGTAGGAGCGTTATATATTTATGTTTCAACAAATAAATAGTACAAACTGTATGTGCAAAAAGCCGCATATTTTTACTTCAAAAATAGTAGTTGAAAAAGGTGCAATAAATAAATTACCGCAAATTCTTGAAAGCCTTAATGCAAACAGCGCCTTTATAATTGCCGATAAAAACACCTTTTCTGCCGCAGGTGAAAAGGTTATTGATATTCTTGAAAAGTCGAAAATAAAGACCAAAAAATATATTTTTTCAAATGACGTTTTAGAGCCTGATGAAACAAATGTTGGATTGGCGGTTATGAATTTTGACCCAAGTTTTGATGTAGTAATCGGTGTAGGTTCGGGTGTAATAAACGATATTAGCAAAATAGTTGCAAATGTTTCGGGCAAAAAATACATAATAGTAGGTACTGCACCATCTATGGACGGTTATGCCTCGGCTACATCTTCTATGACAATGCAAGGACTTAAAATCTCGCTTAACAGCAAATGCGCTGATGTAATAGTAGGTGACATTGATATTTTAAGTAATGCACCCATTAAAATGATGATTTCAGGTCTCGGCGATATGTTGGCAAAATATGTATCGATTTGTGAGTGGCGCATTTCTAATCTTATAAACGAAGAATACTACTGCGAAGATATAGCACAGCTTGTAAGAGATTCTCTTAAAAAGTGCGTTGACAATGCCGAAGGACTTTTAAAAAGAGATAACAATGCCGTGAAAGCCGTTTTTGAAGGTTTAATAATTTGTGGCGCCGCTATGAAATTTGCCGAAGTTTCACGCCCGGCTTCAGGCATAGAACATTATCTTTCGCATATATGGGATATGCGAGGAGTAGAATTTGGTCTGCCTGTTGAGTTTCACGGATTACAGTGTTCTGTGGGAACTTTAATAGCGGTTGAACTTTATGAAAAAATTAAAACCATAAAGCCCAACAAACAAAAGGCATTAAGCTATGCCGAAGCGTTTGATTTTTCCTTTTGGAGCGACACATTGAGAGAATTTCTCGGTAAGGGTGCCGAAAGTATGATAGCACTAGAAGAAAAAGAGGGCAAATATAATCTTGAAAAGCATAAAAAGCGTTTGGATGTTATTATTGAAAAATGGGATGATATTTTAAAAATTATAAATGAAGAACTCCCCCCTCTTCCCCACTTATATGCGCTTTTTGATAAAGTGGGTCTGCCGAAAACAATGGAAGATATAAAAATTGATAAAGAAATTTTACCAATGACGTTTAAATCGGCAAAGGATATAAGAGATAAATATGTTTTACCTCGCCTTTGTTGGGATTTAGGAATAATAGATGAAATAATTTAAAGGGTGAAAAATATGACATTTAAAATCAACTGTAATGTAGAAGAAAAATATGATGTTATTGTTTGCGGCGGTGGTCCTGCGGGTGTTAGTGCGGCAGTTTGTGCTGCGAGAAACGGCGCAAATGTGGCACTTATCGAGCAAATGGGATGCCTTGGCGGTACTGCAACCGTTAACGGTGTTAATGTATTTTCATCCGGATACAATGACGGACAGCGTGATGTAATAGGCGGAGTGTTTAGAGAAATTTATGATAAGCTTTTAGCGGAAGATGCCATTATACCGCATTTTCATGCATGGGAACCATTTAATATGGAAACCTATAAACTTATATTAGACAGTATGCTAAAAGAGGCTAATGTTGATGTGTATTTAGAATCAGCTCTTGTGGCTGCCGATATGCTAGAAAAAACTATATCTAAGGTTCTAATAAACACTCTTAAAGGACCGATTGCATTAGAAGCCAAACAATTTATTGATGCCACCGGTGATGGACATCTT
>JAZREW010000005.1:0-1959 GCA_045661005.1 Acutalibacteraceae bacterium
ATAAATGAAAACGGAATAGAATATAAGTTGCAAAAAAATGATATTTTGATTTTGGAACCAAATTTACGGCATTTTGGATACAAGTATAGCAGTAATACCTCATTTTATTGGCTGCATATTACTAATGATGGATTCAAGCCCGAAATAAAAACAACTTGTATAAATAATTCCTATAATCTTTCATTATTATTCAGCCAACTACTGCATTATTCATCGGATAATAGACTGCCCGAATGTACAGATTACATTGCAAGATTAATTTTAGCAGAAACATTTAGCTTGGGCGGTAAGTCTACGGAAAATAAATTGGTTAATAATATTGCAGATTGGATTATTTCAAACGACGATATTGTTCTGAAGGTTTCGGATGTTGCGGAACATTTTGGATATAATGAGGATTATTTAAGCAGGTTATTTAAAAAGCGTTTTCATAAAAACCTTAAGGAGTATATTGATAGTATAAAAATTCAATACATAAAGAATCAAATTTTAAATTCTAATAATACTCTTAAGGAAATAGCTGTATCTTGCGGATTTGAAGAATACGGATATTTTTTAAAGTTTTTTAAATATCACGAAGGGATTACTCCCACAGAATTTTATAATATATACTCTAAAATCCATACCAATAACAGGTAGTAGAAAACCCGTCTTTTGAGCAAATTCTTAAAAGACGGGTTTATGTTATTTAGAAAGATAAATTAAAAGTACCGAAACATCGGCAGGGCTAACACCTGAAATACGAGAAGCTTGTGCTATATTTGCTGGCTTTATTTTATTTAGCTTTTCTATAGCTTCTAGTCTGAGACCGATTATATCATTATAATTAATATCTTCGGGTATAAGCTTGTTTTCAAGTCTCAGCATTTCATTAACCTGCGCTTGCTGGCGGGTAATGTAGCCCTCGTATTTAATTTCAACCTCAACCTTTTCCTTAACACTTTCAGGCAAGTCGAGGCGGTCTTTGTCAAACGGTGCTAAATCTTCATAGCTTAGCTGCGGTCTTTTAATAAGGTCGGCAAGGCGCATACCTGTAGACATAATAGCGGTGCCTTTTTGTTCTAAAAGACAGTTAAGCTCTTTAGATGGCGGTAAGAATGTGTTATTTACACGCTCTATCTCTTTTTCCTTTAATTCCTTTTTATTTAGGTATTTAGCATACTGTTCTTCACTTATAAGACCTATTTTATGACCTGTTGGCATTAATCGGTCATCAGCATTGTCTTGGCGTAGTAACAATCTGTACTCGCTACGAGAGGTCATCATTCTGTAAGGGTCCATACAACCTTTAGTTACAAGGTCGTCTATAAGTGTGCCTATGTAAGAGGATGCTCTGGATAAAATGAGCGGTTCTTTACCTTGAATTTTAAGTGCGGCATTTATACCTGCTACCAAGCCTTGTGCGGCGGCTTCTTCGTAACCTGAAGAACCGTTAAACTGACCTGCACCGTAAAGACCTTCAAAATCCTTCATTTCAAGTGTAGCTTTAAGCGCTAACGGGTCTACACAATCATACTCAATAGCGTATGCATTACGCATAATTTTAACATTTTTAAGGCAATCAATAGTCTTGTAAAACTCAATCTGTACCTCTTCGGGTAATGAAGAGGAAAGACCCTGCAAATACATCTCTTCGGTATCGTCACCGCAAGGCTCAATAAAGAACTGATGACGCTTTTTATCGGCAAAACGAACAATTTTATCCTCGATACTTGGGCAATAACGAGGTCCAACACCCTCGATTTCACCCGCATACAACGGTGATCGGCTTATATTTTCAAGAATAACGTTCTTGGTATCATCGTTAGTGTATGAAATATGGCAAACAACCTTGTTTTCGGGAGAGGTATCGGTTGAATAGCTGAAAGGCACGGTTCTTTCGTCACCCGGTTGCACCTCAAGAGAAGAAAAATCTATACTGTCACGTGCAACTCTGGCAGGTGTTCCTGTTTTAAAGCG
>JAZREW010000006.1:0-2575 GCA_045661005.1 Acutalibacteraceae bacterium
ATATTACCAAACTACCCCTCAGTCAACTTCGTTGACAGCTCCCCTGACAAGTGGAGCCGACCACTGCGGCGGGATTGCTCACCGGCAAAAGCCTCTTTGGAACCACACGCTTAGCGTGCGGTTTTCGTTATACAATAAAAAAATGTCGCTCATTTGAGCGACATTTTTTTACAGTTTTAATATATTTTATTTTCTTTCCTCGGCATCTATCCACCAATGTAATATGTTGGTGCAATGCATATGATATGCAAAAGATGTTTGATACAACAAGCGTTCCTTTTTATTAGGATTAAGGGTGCCGGTTATAAGTGTATTCGAATATGAGCCTGCTTGTGCCACTCTCATACGCATATACTGGCCTTCGTCCCAATTAATGCCGTCGGGTGAGGTGTAAACAATGCCATTACCTTTTTCGGGAGTTAGTTGTAATTCACGTGGGTCATTATTACCGCTTCTGCCAAAGCAGAAATATGTATCTTTGAATTTGGTAATTTGAGGATTTCTCATCATCTTAACAAATGGTGTGGTTTTAATATCTGTCCAAGTTTTGCCACCGTCATACGAAATGCAGTAGGGAAGTGAGTATTCATCGTCGGGCGAATATACATAAGCCGCTAAACCACCGTCATTAAGCTCTACCAAAGCACCGTAGAAACAGTTTTTATTAAACTTAAGGTCGCTTACCTTTTCGAAGCTATCACCGTTATCTGTACTTACATATAACTGATAAAAGTTTTCAAACTGTGTTTCGTCACCGCTACCACAGTAAAGCATATATATTTTATCGCCGATAACCTTAACATCATAAGCACGACCAAGCTTATTACGGTCGTTATTTGTTATAAGCATTTTAGGGGTAGACCAGGTTTTGCCACCGTCCATACTTTTAGTGTAGCTTGTCCAATATGGCTCCCAATATTCCCACATAATTCTTGTGCAACACATAAGGTTGAACATAAGTATGCCACCGTCAGCGGTTCTTACAGCCTTTTCAGTAAAGCAGGTAACACCGCAGTTCATATCATAAAGCTGTTTGCTGTATTCGTAAGGGATAGGCTCACTCCAGGTTTCGCCACCGTCTTCGCTACGCTTATAGTTCATATAACCAACTGCGTTATGACCGTCTATATGCTTGCTTGAACAATCAGGATAAAAGCAAAGAATTTTACCGTCTTCATATTCAACCATAGCGTGACCTAAGTGACCGCTTAAATCGTCTTTTTGATGGTCAACAAAAAGTATACCATCGTTTGGAATGGGTCCTGGCGTAATTTCGAAATTAAACTTTTCTGACTGGTGTAGCATAAGGAAAAACCTCCATTAATATTTTAGCTTATTGTAGCATTATAAACTGTTAAAATCAATATGATTTTCGCAAAATTTCACTTAAAAAATAAATTTTCAAAAAAGTAAAAAAATGCTTGACAAATCGAGTTTTTGGTGTATAATAATTAGGACAATGAAGTAGAACGCACGTCGTCCTCACCCTCAGCGCTTAAGTTAAAGGGTCTATAAGATTTACTTTTGTATGGTATTCTTATGCGTGGGCGTATTGCGTCCACGCTTTTGTTTTAACTTTTTTTGGAGGTGCATCAACATTAGCAGTAAAGAACTCGCAGTAAACGAAGATATTAAGTTTAAAGAAGTTCGCACAATTTCCGCCGATGGTTCGCAGCTTGGCATTATTCCCGTTTCTAAAGCTTTAGAGGCAGCTTATGCAGAAGATTTAGATTTGGTGTGTATTTCGCCTAACGCAGAACCGCCTGTATGCAAAATTATGGATTACGGTAAGTACCGTTTTGAACAGGCGAAGCGTGAAAAAGAAGCAAAGAAAAACCAAAAGGTTATGGAAGTTAAAGAAATTCGTTTAGGTCTTAGTATTGATGTTCATGATTTTGAGACTAAAGGTAAGCATGCTATACGCTTCTTGCAGGACGATAACAAGGTAAAGGTTTCTATTCGTTTCAGAGGTAGAGAATTAGGTCACCCTGAAATCGGTATTGAAACAATGGAACGTTTTGCAGAGTTTTGTGCAGATTATGCTAATCTTGAAAAGGCTGCTAAGATGGAAGGACGTAACATGATTATGTTCTTAGCTCCGAAATCAAGTAAATAGTGAAGTATTAAATTTCAGGGAGGATTTAAAATGCCTAAGATTAAAACACACAGTGGTGCAAAGAAACGTTTTAAGCTCACAAAAACCGGTAAGGTTAAGAGAGCTCATGCTTTCAAATCACACATCTTAAACAAGAAAACAACAAAGCGTAAGAGAAACCTTCGCAAAACCGTTACTGCTGACGTAACAAATGTAGCTAAGGTTAAGAAAATGATTCCTTACAAATAAGAATCTAAAAGTGGAGGTAAATTGAAATGGCACGTATTAAAGGTGCGTTAGCAACACGCAAAAGAAGAAAAAAGATTTTAAAGCTTGCTAAGGGTTATTTTGGCGCTAAGTCTAAGCTTTTTAAAACCGCTAAAGAAGCTGTAATGAAATCAGGCAACTATGCATATATAGGTCGTCGCCTTAAGAAGCGTGATTTCCGCCGTTTATGGATTACACGTATTTCTGCAGCTT
>JAZREW010000007.1:0-8276 GCA_045661005.1 Acutalibacteraceae bacterium
TGACGGTGGTTATAAAATCGTTATTGATCGCATTAAGGAGGCTAAATCTTGAATTTCAACGAAAGCATTTTAAAATATGATGAAAAGGCTGTTTTCGCCCTGCGTCAACTATTTCTCTCGCACGGATATCGCCAATTCAAAATGAGTAAATTTGAAGAATATGACCTTTACTCAAAAAATAAAGATTTTTTGGTTTCTGACGGTGTTATTACCTTTAATGATACAGACGGTAAGCTTTTAGCATTAAAGCCTGACGTTACCCTTTCTATAATTAAAAATTCTAAAGAAACCGCCGGTACGGTTGAACGCTTTTATTATAACGAAAATGTTTACCGAATTTCTGAAAGTTCGCATACTTATAAAGAAATAATGCAAACTGGTATAGAGTGTATTGGTGACATTACTAATAATGATATTTCAGAGGTTGTTACAATCGCACTTGAAAGCTTAGCACAAATCTCGCAAAATTTCGTTTTGCATATCTCTAATGTTGCTTTATTATACTCGTTATTAGATGATTATAACATTGCCGAAGAAAATCGAGAAAACCTTCTTACCGCAATTAAAGATAAAAACATCAATTTGTTATATAGTTCTTGTTCTGAAAAAGAAGCAGATGCACTTTCAGCGCTTATAAAAACCTATAAAACCGCAGACGATGCTGTGAAATCAATTAGTGAAATATTGTTATCTAATACATCAAAACAATATTTAACCGAGCTTGATTGTTTATGCCAAAACTTGTTAAAGCTAGGTTACAACCAAAACATAAATATTGATTTTTCAATTATAAGCCCTGCCGGTTATTATAGTGGCATCGTTTTCAAGGGATATATAAACGGAACCACTTCACGTGTGCTTTCGGGCGGTAGATACGATAAACTTATGCGTAAAATGGGCAGAGGTTCTTCTGCAATTGGTTTTGCGGTTTATCTTGATACACTTGAGCGCCTTGAAAATACCGCTACTGATAGCAACGAGCTTAAAACAATTAATATAGCTCTACCAAAGGGCAGACTTGGCGAAAAGGTTTACGCTATGTTTGAAGCGGCAGGATTTGAATGCCCTTCTATTAAAGAACCAAACAGAAAGCTGATTTTTGAAAACGAAAAACTAGCATTAAGATTTTTCTGGGTTAAACCATCTGATGTTGCGATATACGTTGAGCGAGGTGCGGCAGACATAGGCGTTGCGGGTAAAGATATTTTACTTGAATATTCACCCGATGTTTACGAATTGTTAGACCTTAACATTGGCAAATGCCGCATGGCAGTTGCTGCTAAAAATGATTTTTGTGATGACACTTCTAAAACCTTGCGTGTTGCTACAAAATTTTCCAATATTGCACGTAAATACTACTCTGAAAAGTGTAGAGATATTGACATTATACATCTTAATGGTTCTATTGAAATAGCACCAATATTAGACCTTTCGGACGTAATAGTTGATATTGTTGAAACAGGTAAAACTTTGCTTGAAAACAATCTAGCACCTTTTGAAACAATAGTTCCTATAAGCGCAAGGCTAATAGCAAACAAAGCTAGCTACAGCTTTAAAACCGAAAGAATAGAAGAAATTAAAACAGGACTTTCCAAGCAGGTGAAAACAGATGATTAAAATTATGAAATACGGCGAGGTTTCTAAAGAAGAAATCTTTGCAAGAGGAAAAACTTCTTTCGATGTTGCAGATATTGTAACAGATATTATAGAAAACGTAAAACAAAACGGTGATACTGCACTTTTTGAATACTGTGAAAAATTTGACAAGGCAAAGCTTTCTTCACTAGAGGTAAGCGCCCAAGAAATTGAAGAAGCTTTTAGCATTGTTGAACCTAGATTTTTAGAAATTTTAGAGCGTGCCGCAGAAAATATTCGTGAATTTCACAAAAAGCAGGTTCGCAACAGTTTTATAATTAACGAGCAAGACGGTATTGTTACAGGTCAAAAAATAACACCTATTGAAAAGGTGGGTTTATATGTTCCTGGTGGTACAGCGGCATATCCATCAACCGTTTTAATGGATAGCATACCTGCTAAAATTGCAGGATGTAATGAAATATGCATTACTACTCCCCCATCCGCTAACGGAAAGGTTAATCCGGTTATATTAGCGGCCGCAAAAATTGCAGGTGTTGACCGTATTTTTAAAATTGGCGGTGCTCAAGCCGTAGCCGCTTTAGCGTACGGTACAGAAACCGTACCTAAGGTTGATAAAATTGTAGGTCCAGGTAATGCTTTCGTAGCTGAAGCTAAACGCCAGGTTTTCGGTATGGTTTCAATCGATATGATAGCAGGTCCCAGCGAAATATTAGTTATTGCTGATGGTAAAAGTAATCCCGCTTTTGTGGCGGCCGACCTACTATCACAAGCCGAGCACGATAAAATGGCTAGCGCCGTACTTGTTACAGATAGTTTTGAATTAGCACAAAAAGTAAGCGCAGAAATTGAAAAGCAATTAGAAACACTACCACGAGCCGAAATCGCCCGTACATCAATAGACGATAACGGCAAGATCATTGTTGCTGATAACATTGCAGATGTAATTGAAGTTTCAAACGAAATTGCACCCGAGCATTTAGAAATTTGTGTTGATAATCCATTTGATTATCTTGATAAAATCAAGAATGCTGGCAGTATTTTTATGGGAAGATATTGTCCCGAAGCGTTGGGCGACTATTATGCCGGTCCAAACCACACATTGCCAACCTCCGGCACAGCCAGATTTTCAAGCCCACTTTCTGTAGATGATTTTGTTAAAAAATCACAATACACCTACTACACTAAAGAGGCGCTTTTCAAGGTTGCTGAGGATGTGGCGTATTTTGCCGAAAAAGAGGGACTTTTAGCACACGCCAGAAGTGCCACAGTTAGATTAGAGAGTGAAAAACAATGAGCAAATTTTTAAACAGCAAATTAACAGGTCTTGAAGCTTACACCCCAGGTGAGCAACCGCAAGATAAAAAGTATGTAAAACTTAACACCAACGAATCGCCATACCCGCCGTCAAGCGGTGTTATAAAGGCAATTACCGAACAGGAAGTTAAGGATTTACGTCTTTACTGTGACCCTGAATGTACAAAGCTTACAACCGCAATGGCGGAACTTTTTAATGTTGAAAAGCAAAACATATTTCTTTCAAATGGTTCAGACGATATTTTAAATTTTGCCTTTTTAGCTTTTGGTGAAAATGGCGTTGTTTTTCCTGACATAAGCTATGGGTTTTACTCGGTTTTTGCCGAGCTTCACGGTTTAAATGCTGAAATTATTCCGCTAAAGCAAGATTTTACTATTGACACCGAGCGTTTTATGGGGCAAAATAAGCTTATTGTAATTGCAAATCCTAATGCACCTACAGGTATTGCTCTGCCCCTTTCTAAAATCGAAAAAATACTGCAAAGTAACCCCGAAAGCGTTGTACTTATAGACGAAGCATATGTCGATTTTGGTGGTGAAAGTTGCTATAAGCTTACCGAAAAATACAACAATTTACTCTGCGTTGGTACGTTTTCAAAATCACGCAGTATGGCGGGGGCTAGACTAGGCTTTGCAATATCAAACAGCGAAATTATAGCTGACCTTGAAAAAATCAAATACAGCACAAACCCCTACAACATTAATCGCTTAACACAGGTTGCGGGTCTTGCCGCAGTAAAAGAAAACGATTATTATCTTAAAAATTGCGAAAAAATTATTGAAAACCGCAATTTCACAATAACCGAGCTTTCTGCTTTAGGTTTTGAAATATTGCCATCATGTGCCAACTTCATATTTGCACAAAGCAATAAAATCAGCGGTAAAGATTTATATATTAAGCTTAAAGAAAAAGGCGTACTAATTCGTCACTTTGAAAAAGAGCGCATTTCAAACTTTAACCGCATTACAATAGGCAGTAAAGAAGAAATGGAATTTTTCATTAGCAAAGTAAAAGAAATTTTAGGAGAACTTTAAAGAATGAGAACTGCAACAATTAACCGCAAAACCAACGAAACCGATATATCACTTACCCTTAATATAGACGGTACGGGTGTATCAAACATAAATTCGGGATGCGGATTTTTAGACCATATGCTAACTCTTTTAAGCCGCCATGCACGTTTTGATATTGATCTCACCTGCAATGGTGATACCGAAGTGGATTATCATCACACAGTTGAAGATATTGGCATTGTGCTGGGAATTGCTTTAAACGAAGCTTTAGACGATATGCGTGGCATAAATCGCTACGGAAGTATGATTTTGCCAATGGATGAAACCTTGATTTTATCAGCCGTTGATATTTCAGGTAGACCACACTTAGAGTATGGTCTTGAAATACCTGCATTTAAAGTTGGTGAGTTTGATACCGAGCTTACACAGGAATTTTTTATAAGTCTTGTGCGTAATGCTAAGCTTACTTTACACATTAAGCAGCTTTCAGGCACTAATTCACACCACATAATTGAAGGTGCGTTTAAGTCGGTTGCTCGTTCTTTGAAAGACGCTGTAGCGCTTGATGAAAAATACAAAAACGAAATTCCATCCACTAAAGGAGTACTTTAATGATAGCGATAATTGATTACGGTGTTGGCAACCTATTTTCTTTAAATTCTTCTTTTAAATCTATAGGAATAGAAACTATCGTTACTAGCGATATAGAAGTTATAAAGAATGCTGATAAACTTATTTTACCCGGTGTTGGTGCTTTTGGCGATGCCGCTAAAAAGCTTAGAGACAGCGGATTAGATGTTTTTGTAAAAGAAGAAGCATTAAACGGAAAACCGCTTTTAGGTATTTGCCTTGGTATGCAGTTGCTTTTTGAAAAGAGCTTTGAATACGGCGAGCATGACGGTTTAGGTCTTATTTCGGGCGAGGTTGTTGGTATGGAAGGAAAATTGCCCGAAAATTTAAAAATTCCGCACATTGGTTGGAACGCATTAACCTTTACAAAACAAAGTCCTATTTTTAAGTATATCAATGACGGCGACTGTGTTTATTTTGTTCATTCATACTATGCACAAAACTGTGATAAGGCTTTAATTGCAACTACAGATTACGGTATGCCAATCACCGCTGCTGTACAAAAGGATAACATATTTGGTTGTCAATTCCACCCCGAAAAAAGCGGCAATGTTGGACTTAATATTTTAAAAGCATTTTGCGAAATGGAGTAACTAAATGAAACTTTTCCCTGCGATAGATTTATATGACGGTAAGGCGGTTCGTCTTTATAAAGGTGACTATAATGAGATGACCGTTTATAGTGAAAACCCAATAGATATTGCCTATGATTTTGAAAAAAAAGGCGCAAAATACATACATCTTGTTGATTTAGAGGGAGCACGTGACGGCACAACCCCTAACATTGAAATTGTAAAGCAGATAGCTAACAATACTTCCCTTTTCACCGAAATTGGTGGTGGCATACGCTCGCTTGAAACAGTAAAAGCTTATATTGACGGTGGTGTTGACCGTGTGATTTTAGGTACTGCCGCTGTAAAAGATGAAGCCTTTTTAACTGAAGCCGTAAAATTGTACGGTGAAAAAATAGTGGTTGGCGTTGATATAAAAGATGGCTTTGTTGCAATAAAGGGTTGGACTGAGGCTTCGGAATATGATTGCTTTGATTTTTGCGAAAAAATGCAAAAAATTGGTGTTAAAACTCTTATTTGTACCGATATTTCTAAGGACGGTGCAATGCAAGGAACCAACCGTGAACTTTACAAAGAGCTTTCACAAAGATTTGATATTGATATTACCGCTTCTGGCGGCGTTTCAAGCTTAGAAGATGTAAAAGCCTTGCGTGAATTAAATCTTTACGGTGCTATAATCGGCAAAGCATATTACATAGGTGCCATAGATTTAGAAGAAGCATTGGAGGCGGCAAAATGATTACAAAAAGAATAATCCCCTGCCTTGATGTTAAAGATGGCAGAGTTGTAAAAGGAACAAACTTTAAAAATTTAAATGATGTTTCTTCACCTGTAGAATTAGGTAAATATTATAGCGACTGTGGCGCAGATGAGCTTGTGTTTTATGATATTACCGCTTCTAGCGACGGAAGACGTCTATTTACCGACATTTTGCGTGAAGTGGCTTCTAATATATTTATTCCGCTTACTGTTGGCGGCGGTATAAATACTGTAGAAGATTTTGATAGAGTGCTAAAATGCGGTGCAGATAAGGTCAGCGTTAATTCAGGTGCCATAAGAAATCCAAATTTAATTGCTGAGGCCGCAAAAAAATACGGCGCCCAATGCGTAGTAATTTCTGCTGATATTAAACGAGTGAACGGTGAATTCGGTGTGTTTGCCAAGGGTGGCAGAGAGGATACCGGAATGGAAGCTATTAGCTGGATTAAACGCTGTGTTGATAATGGTGCCGGTGAGGTTGTAGTTAATTCTATAGATACTGACGGTGTAAAACAAGGCTTTGACCTTGAAATGCTAAAAGCCGTTTGCGATGCAGTAAACGTGCCTGTTATAGCATCAGGCGGTGCCGGATGTGCAAACGATTTTGTAAAGCTTTTTAAAGAAATTCCGGATATTGATGCCGGTCTTGCCGCTTCGATATTCCATTTTGGTGAAGTGAAAATTTCTGAGCTTAAACAAATTCTAGATAATAACAAAATTTTGGTAAGAAAATAAGGGAGTGTTTTTATGAAAGATGTAATTTTAACAACCGATTTATATCATCGTCACGCAGATCCAAACGATCACTGGAATTTAGCTTCTATGTTTGCCTTATCAACTAAAGGTTGGATTAATTTTTCAGGAATAATGTGCGATGATGACAGGTCCATTGCAGAAGACGGTTCTTTCTTGCATTTCGGTGATCCTTCAGTTCAATCTATTGCACAATTAAATTACATTACGGGTAATGCTGTTCCTGTTGGTTTTGGCTCACGCTTACCAATTAAAAAGAAAGAGGATTTAGATGAAGTTTTAAAATCAAAGAAAAAAATTTCCTCAGTGACTTTACTTTTAGAAACGCTGCAACAGAGTAAAAATAAGGTAGACATTCATATGTGCGGTTCTTGTAAAGATGTTCTTATTGCATTCAAGCTGGCTCCTGATTTATTTGAAAAGAAATGCGACAGAATTTTTCTTAATGCGGGCACTTATGCCAGCCAAGACCCAATTGAATATAACGTATCTTTAGAACCGTATGCATTTGCTCAGATTTTCAAAATCCCATGTAAAATAATGTGGGCCCCCTGTTTTGATAGGCTTATCCCCTACCCTTACATGCCTGCAAAACGTGCAAATTATTACGAAATAAATCAATCTGAGTTTTTACCTTTTATGTCTGACGCTGTAAAGAAATACTTCAACTATATGTATGGTGCAGAATTTGAAACCAATTGGTTAAGCTACCTGCGCGAGCCCTTAAATATGGACTTATTACATAACTGGAGTATGGAAAAACGTCAGATGTGGAGTACTCCCGGATTTTTATTATCCGCAGAAAAATATGTCACAGAAAGCGGCGAAATTGTAGACACAAACTCGGTTTTTACTCCCGTTTTCGATTATAAACCCATAAACATCAAGGTCCAGGATAATGGAAAATTGGAGTGGTTTGACACCCAAAGCTCAAACATCTATATGTTTGAAAACACCAACCCGTTGGTATATCAAACAGCAATGGATAAGGTTGTTAAATCTCTTATGAGCTTTTTACCCGATATATAAAATAAAAAACGAATCAATACTAAAATTATCACTTGTTATGCGAGGAAGATTTAAAATGATAAATATAAATGAACTTAAATTTGACGAAAAAGGTCTTATCCCTGCAATAGTTGTTGATAGCCTTTCAAAAAAGGTTTTAACCTTGGCTTATATGAACAAAGAAAGTCTTGAAATTTCACTTCAAAAGCAAATGACCTGCTTTTATAGCCGTTCAAGAAATGAGCTTTGGTTAAAGGGTGAAACAAGCGGTAACTATCAACACATTGTATCTATTAAGGCAGATTGTGATAAAGACGCTCTTGTAATTGAGGTTGAAAAGGACGGCCCTGCTTGTCATAAGGGAACTGATTCTTGCTTTAATGACTATGTAATGATAAGTGATACTCTTAACTCATTCTCTATGGATGGTCTTTACGAGCTATTACAAGGCAGAAAAGAAAATATGCCCGAGGGTTCTTATACCACTTACCTATTCCAAAAGGGTATTGATAAAATACTTAAGAAAATCGGTGAAGAATGTACCGAGGTTATAATTGCCAGCAAGGATAATGACAAAAACGAAACAATTTACGAAATTGCCGACCTTGCTTATCACATTTCGGTTAT
>JAZREW010000008.1:0-6651 GCA_045661005.1 Acutalibacteraceae bacterium
TTGGGAAATTATATATTTTATTCAAGGTTCTGCAGAGTATCAAATTGAAGGTAGAAATTATAATGTTAAGAAAAACCGATTAATAATTACACGTCCACATAAGCTTCACAATATAGAAGTACATGAAAATACGTATGAACGTTATGACATTCTTTTTAGTGAAACAATCTTAAATAACACAATTTTAGAAAAAATACCCGATGATATTAATGTTATAGATTTAAGCAATTTTCCGCAAATTTTAGAAATATTTAAACGTGCTGATTATTATTCTAAATATTTTTCAGGTAGTGAACTAAAAAACATTCTTACAAATTTAATTGAAGAAATTTTTTATAATATAATCATTTTTTGCGAAAATTTCGATTACAAAAAATTCAACGGAACATATACGGCAAATCCCGTTCTTTCTGCAGCAATTGACTATATTGATAATAATATTTCATATGATTTTAGTATTGAAGAATTGTGTAATTACCTATATATTTCAAAAAGTTATTTGCATCAGCTTTTTTCAAAATATTTACAAATTAGTCCACAAAAATATACAACAGTTAAAAAGCTTTTAAAAGCTCAAAAAGAAATTAGAAATTCGGTTAAACCCACACAAGTCTATATAAATTGTGGTTTTTCTGACTATTCTTCTTTTTACCGTGCTTACAAAAAACACTTTGGCTATTCGCCGTCTGATGAAAATAATTACAAAACAGCAAAAGAAATAGTTATTTAATTTGATTTATAAATTTTCTCAATAATTTCAACGGCTTTTTTACCTTCAAAGCAATCAATAAATAAACTTTCTTTGCCGTTTATTGTGTTTATAAGATTAGATATTTGCTTTGCATGTGCATTGAATTCTACCGCAGCGGCATTGCTAGCGGTTTTCGAACTAGTTATAATTTCTTTATCTACAATAGTTTCACCGTTAATTATAAGCTTTTCAAATGCGCCCTCGTTTAAAATAGCGCAACCGTTACTGCCTAAGATTTCGATTTTGCGTGAGAATCCCGGAAATGCACAAGTAGATGCGGTTATTGTGCCTAAAGCACCGTTTTTAAATTTCAGTAGTGCTATAGCAGAATCTTCGACCTCTACATCGTGAAAAATAGTCTGCGTTTTTGCGCTTACAACTTCTGCATTACCCGCAATATAAAGTAAAAGGTCAACACCGTGTATGCCCTGATTCATAAGAGCGCCGCCACCGTCAAACTTTAGAGTACCTTTCCAATTACTTGAAGAATAGTATTCAGGTGCACGCCAATAATTCATAAACAAATTGCAAAAAGCTATCTTGCCGAAAGCATTATCTTCTACTAAAGTTTTTAATTTTTGAACATCTTCTAAAAATCTTAACTGAGAAATTACCGTTAAACACTTGCCTGTTTTGTTGCAAGTGTTTATAATTTTTTCTGTATCTTGAGTGCTAATCGCCATAGGCTTTTCAAGCGCAACATGTTTACCTGCATTTAAAGCAGAAATGGAATTTTCAGCATGAAAACAGCTAGGTGTGCAAATACAAACAACGTCAATTTGTTCGCACTTTAGCATTTCTTCATAATTTGAAAAGGCTTTAACTTCATATTTAACGGCAAAGCTTTTTGCCAATTCAGGTATATTATCTGCAACGCCAAAAAGTTTTGCGTTTTCTAAAGAATTTATAGCCTTTGCATGAACTTCTGCTATCATACCACAGCCAAGTATTCCAAAATTCAATACTTTTTTCAAGTGTATCCCTCACTAAAAGAATAGATTATAAATTTAATAGATTTTCAGCATTATAGCGTACTATTTTGCAATATACTTCTTCGGTTATACTGCCGTTTTTAACTAAGTCTTTCAAAAATTCATCAAACTTGAACGGAAATGTTTGTGAAGCCAAGCAAATATCAGAACCGTAAAGTATTCTATCAGAAAATTCGTTAATAAACTTCACAGCATAAACAGGGTCACGCATAAAAGCGTTTGCACCGCTGCTTGCTGAAATATCACAGTATAAATTATCATATTTTCGCATAAGCTCTGCTACCCTGCCGTCAACTACATCACCGCTTGGATAAGCATTGCGATCTTGCTCAGTACAATTAGCTGTAATTTCGCTCCAAAACGCTTGTGAGTGGCCTAAAAGCTTAAGACGTGGAAAAGTATTAAGAATTTTTTCAATGCGTGGCAGCCCTAAATCGTCAACAATACCGTAGCCTGTAAAATCTGTAGCAATATGTATTGTAACGGGCAAATCTAATTTTTCGCAGGCTGAGAATAGATTGAAAAGCTTTACATCATCGGCGTATATGTTGGCAGTAACCTCACCAACACCTTTAGCACCTATAGATTTATAAAACTCTAGCAACTCGTAAAGATTTGCATTATCTACGTTTCCCCACGCTCTTGGGTCAACATTACAAAACCAAATAAATCTGTCAGGATATTTTTCTGCCAAATATTTATTGTTTTCACTTGGATTTGTAGAAACCTGACCTTCTGCCGCAACAATCGGTAAAAGAACACCCTTTTCAGTACCGATTTTATCATAAAATTCAATTACTTCTTCAGCAGAAATTAAACGCTCGCCAGAGTATACCTTAGGTAAATATTCTGCAAAAGGATATGCATGCGAATGAATGTCAATTTTTCTAATTTGGTTTATATTTTCCATATCTCTAAGCCTCTTTAAAACAATTATTTCATTTCGAATTTTTCTAATATAGTATCAAACAATACCTTATTGCCATAGTGATTTAGATGAATTGTATCAAATCGCCATTGTGAAACATTATCATTATCAAAAAGTGAAGAAATTCGCAAAACTTCAATGTCGTATTCTGTGTCGCTATTTAAAGAATCATAGTTATAGCCTTCTTTACCAAGATTAGCGCAAACCCTCTCAACAGTTCTGTTATAAACTTCAGCAGTTAGTGGACTTGTATAAGGTATAATATCTTGTTCAGGATCATCTGGGTTGTGAGATGATGTAGGCAATAAAAACAATACTTTACATTGCGGTAGATTTTTAAATATCAAACCAAACAACTCAATTAGTTGTTGTCTTACAACCTCGGGTGCTATTCTTACACGATCGTTACCAATAAGACTTAAAATTATTAAATCAGGGTTGTGTTGCAAAATACGTTCTTCAAAATTTTCAATAAAAAAGCTGGTGCATTGGCTACCTCTGCCGTTAAGCACAATGTTTCGATATACAGAGCCAACGCCTGCAACTGTAATTTTTGGATTTTTGCCACGTATATTTGTAAATTTTACGGTATGTGCTAAGTTTTTATTTTTACAAGGTAATCTTAAAATATTGAGTGCATAGCCTGCAAAATATTCAATATCACCCGTTGTATCTACATCTTTTAAAACAACATTACCGTCAACACAAATATCAAAAATGCACGGATTATCAATTCTGTTTTGCAAATATAAAATTATTTCTTCACTATCAAAAGGTACAACAAATTCGGCATCTTCTTTTGGTAAAAGAGTTTTAATTTCGCCATTGAAAATAGCAGTATTCGGTATTTCCGAAACATTATCAATGCCTAATACACTTTCACAATTAAAATCTAATTTACTGCCAAAAATGAAATTTTTATCATCAAAATAAAGCTTATCACGCAACATAAAAGACCAGCTTTGCATTCCAACGCCGTATTCATAAACATTCCATGAACCTCTATGTATAGGATCATAACCGTAACGGTTAAAAGCTAGACTATCACCTGTTATTAGAATATTACAGTCTTTTTTATTAATAATTTCATTATAGCTTTTCATAAATATGCTCCTTTTATAATCTGGCGGTATTTTTCTTTTTACCGGGCGATACGCCAAAAGACGCCTTATAGCATCTGCAAAAATAATTTGAGCTTTCAAAACCGCATAGCTCTGCAATATCTGCAATACTTTTTTCGGTATTTATAAGCAAAGTATCAGCAATAGCTAAACGGTAATCACGTAAATATTCCATACAGGTTTTGCCTGTTACAGATTTAAAAACTCTACAAAAATAATGCTTGCTAACCTTGCAAAGCTTTGCTAAAAAATCAAGCGAGATATATTCAGCATAATTATCTCTGATATGCGTTACTGCAGGTTCTATAAGCTGATAAGAGTGAAATATATCATCTTGCAATGAGCTTTCAGATGAGTTGCTAATTCCCCTACGCAGTAAAATCACAAAAACCTGCATTAATAATGAACGTATGTAAACCGAATGTGCAGACTTATTTTCTTCATGCTCTTTAGCCGCCAGCATTAACAGATTATAAATTTCCTTATCATTAGAAAATAAATTTTTAAATAATTTTCTTTGTGAAAAAAATAAGTTGCCAAGGTCTAATTCGCTAATATTAATTTCTGTAAAATAGTTTAATGGTATCATAAATAGATGGTATTTTCCTATTTCTTTTTCATCAGCACAGTTAACTGTAGCGTGAAATTCAAAAGGATTGATAACAACTACATCCCCTGCACTAACCGAAATAGTTTGAGAACCTACGAGCAATGTTGCAGTTCCTTCATAAAAACATTTAATTTCAATATTTTCGTGCAGTGCACTTGGAACATATTCTAAATCATCCGCATAGGTTCTCTTATTTGTGCTTATTGTCATTGGAAATTTAATATTAGTTACCATATTCATACCTCCGTACTCTTGTATGAATTATAGCACAAAAATATCTTATTTTCAAGAAATAAGGCTAAATTATATCAATCATTTGTCATACCGAACCATCTGCCACCGGGTATATCATCGTTATCTCCGGCTAAAAGTTCTTGGTAAGATTCTGCAACTTTACGGAAAGCGGCGGCATATTTTTCGATCCATTCTTTATCGAACTTAACAAATCTTGGAACCGAGAAACAGTCCTTTTCATTTGATGGATTACACAAATCATCATCAAGCGAAGCGTCACGGTCGTTAAATACCATACGAGATGGCTTTCCAAGACCTAAGAAATCAAAGGTTTTATATATGTTATGGTTATGTAAGCAGTAGTTACCGCCATCCCAACAACCAGGCACTCCCTCTGCACGAACTGCTTCGCAAAAACGCTTTGCAGAAAGTCCGCCAAGCTCTTCGGATTTATATATACCGTGTGCGCAATACCAACCGCCCATTGTAGAGCCTGTTGATTCATCAACACGAAGTGCACGAATGCCGGGTACGCCTTCTAGCAAATCCCAGAAGTAATTCATAGCACGCCTAACTTCTGCACAACGCTCATCATAATATTTTAGCTGTACACGTGCAAGTGCTGAACAACATTGATTAGCTCTACCCTTTACACCGCCAAGAGCTATATTAAAATACGGCTTTAACTCTTCACTTTCGGTTATGTTTTTTGCACAGTTACGCTCATAGTGACCGTATGCTATCGCACGCTCATACATCTTTTTATTGCTTGTAACAAGCATTCCCAGCTCGCCGGCGGCAAATGACTTTTGGCTCATAAGACTCATAGCGGCAACATCACCAAAAGTACCAAGCTTTTTGCCCTTATAATATCCGCCTTGAGCGTGTGAAACATCTTCAATAACTAAAAGGTTATGCTTTTTAGCAATAGCCATAATTCTATCCATATCGCAGGGATATGATATATAGTGAACTACCATTATAGCCTTTGTATTCTTTGTAATACATCTTTCAAGGTCGTCTGGATCCATTGAAAGATTATCGTCAATATTACAAAATACAGGTGTAGCACCTAAAGAAAGAGCCTGAGTGATACTTGCCCAATAGGTTTTGGTTGTACATATAATTTCATCGCCTGCGCTTAAACCGATAGCAAACATTGCCGCCGCTAAAGACATTGTACCGTTACAAAAAGCTAACGCATAGTCAGTACCAATCCATTCAGCAAACTCTTCTTGCAATTTTTCTGTAATATCTGTAAAAGAAAAACTATTTTTATGTAATACATCAAGATAAGCATCTTCATCTTCTTTTGTAATAATAGGCCATTTGAATAAATACTCGGGTGGATTTTCTATAGTGGGTTTTCCGCCTAAAACAGCTAATTTTTCCATAAACAACGCTCCTATTAAAAATTAAATTTTTATATTCTAATTGAAACACATTTTACGCTTTGCTTCAATGCCCTGTATTGCCTATTTTTAGCACAATATTGACCTGAAACATATATTTTTTAAAAGTTTATGATAATTAATATATTAAAGCTTAGAAAAATAAAAGGTAGATAGTTAAATACATTTGGTTTAACTATCTACCTTTTTTGGTGCACCTGACAGGAATCGAACCTGCACTTTCGTTAAAAAATATGGACCTGAACCATACGCGTCTGCCAGTTCCGCCACAGGTGCAAATATTTAATTGTGATTCTTTGAGGTAGCCACAATGGCGCAAACATAAAACAAACCTCTGATTTTTACACGGCGAGGCATTCCGAGGTGGAGCTTACTTTTCGGATAAAATCTTACTGTTTTCGGCTTTTTCCACATATAATATTGCGGTATTTACCGCAAAAATATTATAACACATTATGAAAAAATGTCAAGAATTTAATTTAGGTTTACAAATATAAAAAGGCAGAAAACAATCTGCCTTTTCTTTAAATTATACACTTGCCATTCTTAACAAACATCCAACTTCTAACGGTTCTTTATACGGAATTTTAATAGTCATCATTG
>JAZREW010000009.1:0-23331 GCA_045661005.1 Acutalibacteraceae bacterium
ATAAAATACCCGGAAACGAGCGTGCGATTTTTCCAATTAAAACCGTTTGCTACTTTGATAACGGTGACGAAGCTGATGAATTTAAAAATGCAGTTTGTGATTTGCCCTTGTTTAAGGATACAATAATTACCAAATCAAGTGCAGTTCTTGTCGAGTTTAATCACATAAACGGCACTAAGGGTGCGGCTTTAAGATTTTCAAAAAGCTATTTAACAGATGTGCATACTACTATCGGTATAGGCGATTTTGATAATGATATAGAGTTGCTCAAAGGTGCTGATTTTAAGGTTGCTGTTGGTAATGCCATTGAACCGCTTAAAGCTATTGCTGATGTTATTGTAAAACCTGTTGAAGAATTTGCTGCTGCCGATTTAGTTAAGTTAATTGAAGATAAGTTATTATAATTTTTCAAATGCTCTGGTAATTTCATCAGAGCATTTGCTCATTTTGGGGCTATATTGTCGGTATTTGCACGCATATAATGCTCATTTTTCGTTTTTAGCGCCAGCTATTGCTCATTTTGGCGTATTGTGTTACTATTTAGAAAAATAATAGTGTGAGAGTGAAAAATGAACTACATTGAAAAAATTAAAAATTATAAAGAAAGCCTTAATGAAATGATAGCTCAGCTTGATGAGAACGTGATTAATGAGCTTATGAATTTGCTCACTAAAGCTCGTGATGAAGATAAGCAAATTTTCATTATGGGTAATGGTGGTAGCGGAGCCACAGCGTCTCATTTTGTTGGTGATTTCAACAAAGGTCTTAGCCTTGATATGCCAAGAGATAAGAGATACAGAGTTATTAGTCTTGTTGACAATCTACCAACAGTTCTAAGTCTTGCCAATGATGTTTCTTATGATGATATTTTTGTTGAACAGCTTAAGAATTTTATTTGTGAGGGCGATATTGTAATTGGAATTTCGGGTAGCGGTAATTCTGAAAATGTTGTTCGTGCCGTAAAATATGCAAAAGAGTGTGGCAATACCGTTGTAGGTCTTACAGGCTATAGCGGTGGAAAACTAAAAGAGTTATCTGACTTAAATGTTCATGTTAATATTGACAATATGCAAATTGTAGAAGATTTACATATGGTTTTAACTCATCTAATGTTCTGGAGCTTTAAAAATTAAAAAATGCTCAACCGCTGAATTGTGGTTGAGCTATATTTATATTCATTGTATTTTTTTGCATTTTAAGTTATAATGTTTTAGAAATGTAGAAAATATTGGGGGCTATATAATGCACAGAGTAGTTAGAAAAGATGAAATATTAGATATTTTACATCGTTATAATTTTGTTACGGTGAAATTTTTGGCCGAGGCGTTATATGTAAGCCCATCAAGTATACGCCGAGATTTAGCTGTTTTAGAAGGTATGGGACTTGTTAAGCGTACACACGGCGGAGTTTCTGAAATAGATAGCGGAAAAGCTTTATCGCCATATTCAATGCGAATGCAAAACAATGTTGCAGATAAACGTAATATTTGCAGAAAAGCCGCAGAATTAATTGCAGATGGCGATATTATTTTTATTGACGGTTCAACTACCTGCTTGTTTTTACCGGAGCTTATTGAAGAAAAAAACGACATAACGGTACTTACAAATAGTCTTAGATTAGCAAGTATGTTTAAAAAGAATAATGTTAAAGTTTATTGCACAGGCGGCAGCGTAAGACTATATGATGAATTTGTAGCATCGGGACCTATAGCTGAGGAAAGTTGCCGTAACATTCACACTAATATTATGTTTTTTTCTGCACGTGCTATAGATGAAAATGGTGTAATTTACGATTTGAACGAACCAGAAACTGAACTTAGAAAAGTGGCTTTGCGCAATACCGATAAAGCGGTGTTTTTATGCGATTTTTCAAAGTTTAATAAAAAATCAACCTTTAAGGTATGCGACGCCGATGAGTTGCATTGTATTATTACTAATGAAGCAGTTTCAGAAGAAACTAAAAATAATCTTAGAGTAAAAGAAATATTATATTAAAAATAAAAGTTGTGGGCTGCTAAACCTACAACTTTTTAAAATTAAATATTTTTTTGTAAGGGATTTCTAAAGAAACGCCAAATATCATTAAAGCTATCCAAATTAGTATTAGCTTGCTCCAACCAATACCATCAACAGCGTTTGCAAATAAAATTGAAGAAATTGATGCAGACATGTAACTTATAAAATCTAAAAATCCTGTTGCGCTTGAAACCATGCCGGTATCTCTTAAACCTGGGCAGTATTTGCTCCACAACATTGAAGCGGCGCAGTTAGATGCCAGAATGGCTAATGTCATAAATATTGTGTTTAACATTGGTAAATTTAAAAAGAATACTAACGCAAAGCATAATGATGAGACTATAAATGATATGAAAATTGTCAGATCCATATTATGACCTAATAATTCGTAAATCAATACTGCTAAAAAGGTTGAAAGTGAAATTACAAAGGTTGAAACTGTAAATATCAAAGCGGATTTTTCAGAGGAAAAACCAAGGTGCTGAGACAAATATGTTGGCAACCAAAAAACTACGGTAGTACGAATAATTCCGGTTATAATAGAAATAAATGTGAATTTAATTATCCTGTTTTTAATTAATACCTTAAGTCCGCCGCCTTTAGCTTCGGGCTTTTTGAATTGATTGTATTTTATAATACCTTTTTTCTCAAATACAGTGAAAACCAAATAACAAACAACGCCCATAATAATTAATATTGTGCTGCTTGTATTCATTACAACCTTCCAACTGAAAATTGCTGCCAAAATGCCCGCTAGTGGTGAACCTAAAAATGAAGAAAATGTATATCCAAGTGAACATCTAGTAGCTAAAATCGGGGTTGTGTTTTCTGCTACTGCCTTAGTCATAGGGCCGTAAATCATTGATAGAAAGAAACCGGTAAAACCATACGTTATGTATACTAAAATTATCGAATTTGAAAGAAAAGTAAATAATAGATGGCTAATGCCTGCAAAAATTAAACCGAAGCTTATCATAATTTTTGATTTAATTTTATCGCCTATTACACCGTTGATTAATTGTCCTATGGCGTAACAAATGAAATATAAAGACGATAAAACACCAATATTTTCGGTAGTGAAATTACCGCTTTCAATCATCTGCGGTGAAACAGCGCCAAGTGTATTTCTTGCAACGTAAACTGCAAGATAAGATATAGAACACATAGTGCCAATCATAAAGGCTTTTTTGGCAGCGTCGCTTATTTTCAAATTCATTTTACCGCTCCTTATCTTTGTTCATAAAAACCAGAAAAGCTAGTTTGAATTTTCATCAGCTTTAAAAACAAAAAAGAGTATATCACAAAAGGTATATTATGTCAAATATATTAAAAAATGAGGTATTGAAAATTGTCAGTTTTTGAGCGTATTTATAAGGTCGTTTGTGAAATTCCTAAAGGAAAGGTTGCTACCTACGGCAAGGTGGCTATGCTTGCGGGTAATCCAAGATGGGCTCGTGTTGTTGGGTATGCTTTGCATAGTAATCCGGCACCCGGTGTTATACCGTGCCACCGTGTTGTAAACAGAGAGGGTAGGGTGGCAGATGCGTTTGTTTTTGGCGGCGGTAATGTTCAGAGACAAATGCTTGAAGAAGAGGGAATTGTGTTTTCAAATGATGGTATCATAGATTTAAAAATTTATGGTTGGGATGGAAATTAATTTATTGACAATAGTTTCTATTCTGCTATAATAAATTCATATGGTTTAAACACTAAATTGCGAGGTAAAATTATGATAAATTTAGGTAATGTTTTAATTATTGGTGACAGTTATTCAACCTTTAAAGATTTTATTCCGACAAATTGTGATACTTGGTATCCAAATGCTGAAACCGACGTCGAAAATGTTGAACAAACCTGGTGGAAAATGCTGTTAGAAGAGACAGAGTCTAACTTAATATTAAATAACAGTTTTTCAGGCACAACAATATGCAATACAGGTTACGGTGGCGCTGACTGCACTAAAATTTCCTTTATTGGTAGATTTAAAGCAATGCTTGAAAGTGGCTTTTTCAATGAAAATAAAATAGATACCGTTTTTATTTTCGGTGGCACTAATGATTCTTGGGCAGATGCACCGCTTGGTACATATATTGATTCTGATTGGCAAGAAAGCGATTTGTTTTCGGTTTTGCCGGGATTTTCTTATTTGTTACATATCATTAAAGAAAATTTGCCAACAGCCAGAGTGATTTGTGTTTTAAATACCGAGCTTAAAGTGGATTTGACTGATGGTTTAAAGCAGATTTGCGATAAAAATTCAGTAGAAAAAGTGGTGCTTAAAAAAATCGATAAAATTGCCAGTCACCCAAGTATAATGGGTATGAAAAAAATTAAAGATCAAATTTTAGAAGCAATTAAAAATTAAACAAAAAGCCTTGGATTATTTATCCAAGGTTTTTTGTTTGCTTGTATGTCATAAAAACACGGGTTGCATAGAATATAGTAAGGTTATATTTTGCGGACAAATTAAGAAAGCAGAAATAACTGTTGTTAAAACATTAAGTTTCAAAGGAAATTTACGGAGTGAAAAAAATGAGCAGATATAAAATCACAACAGGTTCTGTAACGTATGCAATTAAAGCTAAAGATATATTAAAAAGAAACGGAATAAGGTCTTATGTGGAAAGAAGTGTTAACAATCAAAGCCAAAAAGGATGTAACTATGTTGTAATAGCAGAAGGAAATAGCTTAAATATACAAAATATTTTAAATAGAAACGGTGTAAAATTCAACGAAATTACAGAGTTTTAAAGGGCGTTAAACGCCCTTTTTGTATAAGGGGTTTTTTGAATGATTTATTTTGATAATGCAGCCACAAGTGGTATAAAACCAAAAAGGGTAATCAAAACTACAGAAAACGCAATGAAATATTTTAGCGCAAATCCGGGCAGAAGCGGACATTTGTTTTCGGTGAAGTGTGCAGATGAGGTTTTTAAAGTCAGAGAAAAGGTGGCAAATTTTTTCGGTGCATCAGGACCGGAGAACGTAGTTTTCACAATGAATTGTACACACAGTATCAATTGCATTTTAAAGGGAGTATTAAAAAGAGGCGATCATGTTTTAGTATCTTCTTTTGAACATAATGCGGTAATGCGACCTTTAATAAAAACAGGTATAGCCTTTGATATTGTGAACATATCATTAGATAACGACGATGAAACGGTAGAATTATTCAGAAAAAAGATAAAGCCTAATACCAGAATGATTTTTTGCACGGGCGCCTCTAATGTATTTGGTAGAATATTGCCTATAGAAAAAATAGGCAAATTGTGCAGAAGTAAAAACATTTTATTTGCAGTAGATGCTGCTCAAATTGCGGGCGTTAAAAGGATAAATATGAAAGAAATGAATATAGATTATCTGGCAGTAGCGCCGCACAAGGGATTATATTCACCAATGGGGATTGGCGTTTTGATTTGTGAGAAACCTATTGAAAATACAATTCTAGAAGGTGGCACAGGTACTAATTCTATAGAACTGTTTCAGCCCGAATTTTTACCCGAAAAATTAGAATGTGGAACGGTTAATGTTCCGGGTATTTTAGGTCTTGGTGCGGGCATAGATTTTGTAAACGAAATCGGGATTAATAAAATACACAGCTACGAAATTGGTTTGATAGAAAAAATCTATTCCGCATTAGCAAAAAACAGTAATTTTTCCCTTTATACGCAACAGCCTAAAACAGAAAATTTTGCGGCGGTGTTTTCGTTTAATATAAAGGGTATAAATAGTGAAATTACGGCAAGATTTTTATCTAAAAAAGGGATAGCGGTTCGTGGTGGTTTGCATTGTGCACCAATAGCCCACAAATATATGAATACCGTAAATAATGGTACTGTTAGAGTTTCTACATCGGTTTTTAATTCTATTTCTGAAGTTCAAGCTTTTATTAGCATAATTACAGATGAAAAAAATATAAAAAATCTTAAAAAAGAGGTTGAATGAGTTGCGCTATTATGTTAAAATATAATAGATAATATATTTGTAAAGGAAGTATTTCGGTGAGTAGCGTATTTAATGCGATTTATGCTGTTTGGAATCAAGTGATTTTTGCTGTTTCAAATTTTAGAATTCCGTTTGATATAATAGATATTTTGGTAATTGCGTTTATAATTTATAAAGCTTTTGGATTTTTACGTGAATCACGTGCAGGTCAGCTTGTTAAAGGTATATTAATTTTGTTGATAGTTTACCTTTTTGCAGGTTGGTGGAAGCTTGCAACTCTTCAATGGATTCTTTCAAAGGTTGTTGATTCTGCAATTATAGCAGCTGCGGTAGTTTTTCAGCCCGAATTGCGCCGAATACTTGAAAAGGTTGGTCATACTAACTTTAAAAAGGGTCAAATTTTAGGTGACGAAGAATCCGAACTATCAACCTGCATTTCTACCGCTTGCAGAGCAGCGGGCAATATGCAAGAAAAAAAGATTGGCGCCCTTATTGTTTTTGAGCGCAAAACTCAGCTTGGCGAAATTATTGATACCGGAACTTTAATTGATGCTTCACCGTCTGTTTCAATTTACAATAATATATTTTTCCCGAAATCACCTTTGCATGACGGCGCTTTGATAGTGCGTGGCTCACGTCTTTACGCCGCTGGTTGTATTTTACCGCTAACACAGCGTGAAGATATTAGTCTTCAATTAGGCACAAGACACAGGGCGGCTATCGGTATGACAGAAAATTCCGATGCGGTTGTTTTAATTGTTTCAGAAGAAACCGGAAATATTTCTATTGCAGTTAACGGTCAAATCACTCGAAACTACAGCGCTGTTTCTGCCGAGTCTGAGTTGAAACGTTTGCTAATTGTTAGTGACGAAAACGAAAAAAATTCTTTTATTAATTCGGTATTTTCCGGTATTAAAAATAAGCTTAAGAAATCTAGTAGAAAGGAAGAAGAATAAACTATGAAGTTCTTTGAAAAGTTTTCTTTTAGAAAGCTTCTTGATAATAAACGATATACTTTAATTCTATCACTTTGTATTGCTTTTTTTCTTTGGCTTACTATTACCATTAATCAAAAGCCGATTATGGACCGTACTTTTTCTGATATTACGGTAAATGTTAATTTAGAAAATACTTTTGCCGCTGAAAATCAAATGAGCATTATTGGTGATATTTCGCAACAAAAATTTACAGTAATTGTTAGTGGACCTAGCTATGCTGTAAGCTCATTAGATGCTTCTCAGCTCGGTTTGTATGCTTCTGCTGCAAGTGTTGTTGAACCTGGCAATTATAATTTAGAGGTTGCGGCTACTGCATCTACTGCAAATGCTGAGTATGAAATTGTAAGCATTTCTCCGCAAACCTTGAATGTTGATTTTGATTACATTGAAACTAAAGAATTTACTATACTAGCTAAAGCTGACGGTGCTGTTGCCGAAGAAGGTTTAATTGCTGAAAATGGTGTTGTAAGCGGTGCTGAAAGTGATACTGTTACTATTAAGGGTCCACGTATGGTATTAAATAAAATCGATACTGTTGTGGCTTATGCTAAGGTTAATAAAACCCTTAGTCAAAGTGAGAGCTTTGACGCTGAGTTGATTTTATACGATGCTGAGGGCAAGGGAATTGATACATCTAACTTGAATATGAGCTTTTCTAAGGTTAAGGTTACTGTTCCTGTTTCTAAAAAGAAAACCGTACCTGTTAAGGTTGAATATAGCAATTTGCCCGAAGGTTTTGATGTATCTTCGCTTAAATCAAAAATCGACCATGCTAATGTTACCGTTATTGGTACACCTGAGACAGTTGATAAAACAACACAGGTTTCTTTGTCTCCAATTGATATTACGCAAATTACAGCCACATCAAATAGCTTTGATGTTTCAGCAAAATTGCCTGAGGGTGTACGAATGCTTGATAATATCGACCACTTTACTGTTGAAATTGATACTAGCGATTTTGTAGAAAAGATTATTACTGTATCGAAAATCAAGTATGTAGATGTAGGCAGTGGTTTATCGGCAAGCGGTAGCAAGAGTATTAAAAATATTAAGATATATGGTCCACGTGCGGTAATAAATAGCTTTGACGAAAAGGAAGCCTATGCTATTGTTTCATTGCTTGATAAGAAAGCAGGTGAGCATACCGTTAATGCTTCCATAAACTTTGAAAGCAGTAAAAAAATATGGGCTATTGGCACGTATAATGTATCAATAACTGTCAAATAGTTGAATTTAAAGGGCGGCAATATGCCGCCCAAAAAGTTATTTTAATAGAATAGCATGTATATAAAACCTGCATATAATAATATATAAGCGTTATTAAACTTTAATATTTATGCAGGTGGTTTGTATGCTAGAAGTTATTTTCTTTTTGTTATTTCTTATACCGGCTATGTTAGGAATTTCAGAGCTTTTACATACTCTGAAAATTTTGATTTTGGCACCTAAAAAGCCTGTTATTTCATATAATATTATTATATTAAATAACGATAATCCTCATCAGCAATTGTTGCATACTGTGTATCAATATGCGTGGTATGGGCGTGAGTTAACAGGTATAATAGTTGCGGTTAATTCCTTTTTAAATGATGAAAATTATTCTTGCTGTAAAGAAATTGCAGAAAAAAACAATATAATCTTTTGTTCTTTTGAGGAACTTGATAAAATAATTAACATAAAAATGTAAATTAGATTCAAAAGGGGGCAATTAGCTGTGACGGGTATAAATTCTTCTGATGAAGTGCAATCGCTTGTTGGAACTGTGCAGAAGATAACTTATGTTAATCAAGCTAATTGCTATACCGTAGCAGAGGTAAAGGTTAAAAACGAATTTATTACTGTTGTTGGTATTCTTCCTTTTTTAAATGAGGGTGACTCTGCTGAATTTTTTGGTAAGTTTACGGTTCATTCTACCTATGGTTCGCAGTTCAGCGCTACTTCCTTTGAACGTAAAATCCCTGAAAATACTGCAGGAATTTTAAAATATCTATCTTCAGGTGCAATAAAGGGAATAGGTCCTGCCACCGCTTTAAAATTGGTGGAAAAATTTGGAGCAGACACTCTCGATATTATTGCTGAAAGACCGCAAGAGTTAACTACAATCAAAGGCTTTTCAATGCAAAAGGCAATGTCGGTTAGTGAGGAATATAATAAACAATTCAGCATACGTGATATTATGATAATGCTTTCAAATTATAATATCACGCCTGATAGATGTATTGATATTTATAAAAGATTTGGTGCTGATTCGGTAAACGTTGTAAAAAGTAACCCTTATGTGTTATGTGAGAGTGGTTTGGATTTTAATTTCGAAGTTGCTGAAAATATAGCGCTTGACCTTAAATTCGCACCCGATAGTGAACTTCGAATATGTGCCGGTATTGAGTATATTTTGCGTAAAAATTTGTTTAATGGACATAGCTGTTTGCCAAGAAATAAGCTTGTGCTTACTGCGTGTAAGTTGCTTGAATGCAGTGAGAGCTTGGCGGACATTTGCTGTGACAGATTAGTAGAATGCTTTAGGCTAGAACAAGAAGTTATTGATAATATAGAATATCTTTCTATTCCTGCGTTTTATAATGCTGAAAAACATATTGCAGCTCGTTTGTTAGCTGTTAGCCGTTATATTAACACATCAATTACTGTGGACGAGCTTGAAATTCAAAATGTTGAAAATAGATTAAAAATTAAATTTGAAGAGCTACAGAAAAAGGCGATTTTTGAAGCTTTTGAACGTGGTATTCTAATTCTTACGGGTGGTCCGGGTACCGGTAAAACCACCACTCTTAATGCTATAATTAAGCTGTTTGAAAACAGAAATCTTGATATTGAGCTTGCGGCGCCTACAGGCAGAGCTGCTAAAAGAATGACCGAGCTTACAGGCAAAGAATCTAAAACCATTCATCGCTTGTTAGAGGTTGAATGGGGTGAGGGCGAAGAACGCAAATTCGCACGTAACGAAAAAAATCCACTTTCTTGTGATGTTTTAATAGTTGATGAAGCTTCTATGATTGATTCGCTTTTGTTTGATGATTTACTAAAGGCATTAAAGCTTTCTTGCAGAATAATACTTGTTGGCGATTCTAATCAGTTACCTAGCATTGGCGCTGGTAACGTTCTGGGTGATATATTAAGCTCACAGGTTTTTCCGTCTATATCATTACAAAAGGTTTTTCGCCAAGCTAAAGAAAGTAAAATAATTTCGAACGCACACTCTATAATTAATGACGAAAAGGCTGATTTTTCTGATAAAACTTCAGATTGCTTCTTCCTGACACGGTATGACAGATTTTCAGTAGTAAATACGGTTGTGGATTTGGTTACTAACCGATTACCAACTGCATACGGTATTGATTCCATAAATGATGTGCAATTGCTTTGTCCCTCTAAAATGATGGATACTGGTACTATTAATCTTAATAATTTATTGCAAGAACGATTGAACCCGCACAAAAAAGGCGAACCTCAACTTTCATACAAAGGCTTTTATCTGCGTGTTGGCGATAAGGTTATGCAAATAAAAAACAATTATGACCTTACTTATCTTTGTGACAATGGCGAATATCGTACCGGTGTTTTTACCGGCGATGTTGGCTTTATAACTGATATAGATAACCGAGCAGGCGTATTAAAGGTTAGATTTGATGACCGTGTTGTAACCTATTTTTCGGAGGATTTAGGTCAATTAGAGTTAGCATACGCTGTTACTGTACATAAAAGTCAGGGTAGTGAATACAATTATGTTATTTTACCTCTTTTTGATGTACCCACTAAACTGAAATATAGAAACCTATTATATACCGCTGTTACACGCGCTAAAAAGATGCTCATTGTTGTGGGACAAGAGGGCGTGTGGGATGAAATGGCGGCTAATAATCGTAAAACCTTACGCTATACATTGCTAAAATATTTTTTAGAAGAGGGTAGCAAATGTGAAATGGTATAAAATTTTTATTTCTACTTTGTTTCCCGCTACTTGTGCTTCTTGCGGCGATGTAATTGAAGATGGTGAATTTCTTTGTGATTATTGTTTTGAAATGTTACCAAAGTGTATTTTTGATAAAATCTGTTTAAAATGCGGTTTAACTAAGCTTAAGTGTGATTGCAAAAGAAGAGTTTTTCATTTTAACGGTAGTGTAGCTCCTTTTTATAACGAAGGTGTTGCGCAAGAGGCTATGTATGCTTTTAAATTTAGAAAAAAGGAATATGCTGCTGAATTTTTTGCAGAGCAAATGGCACTAACCGTTAAGCAATGCTATAATGATGTAAGCTTTGATTTGATTACTTGTGTTCCGTTGCATAAATTAAGGCAAATGAGAAGAGGGTATAACCAAAGTTATTTACTAGCTAAAAGGATTTCTGATATACTTGGTATTCAGTTATCGCAAGATCTGTTGGGTGCTAGGTTTAAAAGAAAAACACAACATAAAACTGTATTGAAAAAGCGTTTTAAAAATGTCAAGGGTAAATATTTTTGTAAACGTGAAGTTACAAACAAAACGATATTATTGGTTGATGATATAAAAACTACCGGAGCTACATTAGATGAATGCAGTAAAGAATTAATGAGCTTTGGTGCTAATAAAGTATATTGTATTACGGGATTAATTACCGATAAAAAGAAAGGATAATATATGGCTGTTGATATTGGTATAGATTTAGGAACATCCAGAACGGTTATTTTTTCAAGTTCGAAAATAGTGCTTGAAAAACCAAATATTGTAACTGTAGATGTGGATAGCTGGGAGCCTGTATATTTTGGTGAAAGGGCTAAGCAAACACTAGGAAGAACTCCCGAAAGCTTAGAGGCTGTAAGCCCAATAGAGCGTGGTGTAATTGCTGATTATGATATAGCGGAGGCTATGTTAAAAAGATATATGAATAAGGCTTTTGGTAACAAAGTTATGCGCCCCAGAATTATGGCAACACTTCCCGCAGGTCTTACAGAGCTACAGCATCATTCACTTGCTAATGTTGTAGAATCAGCAGGAGGTAGGAATATTTCTGTTATTGAAAGTCCACTGGCTATTGCTTTTGGTTTGGGTCTTGATTTTTCCAACCCACACGGTACTTTGATTGTTGATGTTGGTGCAGGTACTACCGATATTGCCGTAATTTCAATGGGCGGTATTGCGGCTTGTGATTCTTTGAAAATAGCATCTCTTGATTTTGATACACAGATAATTCGTTATGTTCGTAAAGAATATAATATTGAAATTGGCCCACTTAGTGCTGAGGCTATAAAAATTAAAATCGGTACTGCGGTAAAACGTGAAATTGAGGTTGCAATGCTGGCTAAAGGCAGAAATGTATTTACCGGCTTGCCCGAAAGCTTTGAGATTACTAGCAGCGAAGTGTATGATGCTATTAATGATACCGTTAATGCGATTTGTGACGGAATAAGACAGGTGCTTAATAAAACTGATCCTGACTTAGTAGGTGATATTACTACTGACGGTTTATATCTTGCAGGTGGCGGTTCTCAGTTAAGTGGGTTGGCTGAAAAGATTTCCGAATACTTAGGTATTAAGGTACATCAGCTTGAAGACCCGTCTTATAGCGTTGTTAAGGGTGCCGCCGTGGCATTAAAGAAGAGTGAACTGCTTAAAAATGTTGATTATCAAATGCGTTCTATTAAAGAGCTTGAAATTGAATAACACATATCAGTTCATTACTTTAAATAATTTTTTTAAAATAACAGTTGACATTGCGGAATTAAAGTTGTAATATTATGATATGCTTTTTTTGGAGGTGGACAGTTTGTTGAATTTTGTTTTTCGATTTTTTTATTTTATAAAGGCGGACTGTCTGTACTAACTAAAGCTAACGGCTTTTTGTTTGATATAGTCAGCCCGCATTCGTCATACTTATTTTAGTATGCGAGTGGCGGGCTGTTTTAATTTTAAAGAAAGAAAGTGAAATGTTATGATTTCTAAAGAAATGGAATTATTAGGTAAAAAACGCTCGGTTATCAGAGAGATTTTTGAATATGGTAATACAAGAAGAGCAGAGATTGGTGCTGAAAATGTATATGATTTTAGTTTGGGTAATCCAAGCATACCTGCACCTGAAATTGTGAAAGATACTATGATTAAGTTGCTTTGCGAAAAAGATTCGGTGGCTTTACACGGTTATACTTCTGCACAAGGTGCGGCAGATGTTAGAAAAGCTATAGCAGATGATATTAATAATCGTTTTGCGGCTGATGCTAAACCGGAACTAATTTATATGACCTGCGGTGCGGCTGCCTCTCTTACAATTACCTTAAATGCAATTGTAAACCAGGGTGATGAAATTATTGTATTAGCACCGTTTTTTCCTGAATATAAGGTTTTTGCAGAAAAGGCAGGCGCTAGCATTAAAATAGTAAAGTGCCGAGAAAGTGATTTTCAAATTGATTTTGCAGCGCTTGAGAATGCAATTTCTGAAAAAACAAAGGCTATAATTGTTAATTCACCTAATAATCCAAGCGGTTCTGTTTTGAATGAAGAAACAATTACAGAATTAAGCGAGCTATTAACTGCAAAGTCTGAAGAATTTAATAGCGAAATATTTATAATTGCAGATGAGCCGTATCGTGAATTAGTATATGGAAATGCTGTTGTGCCTTACATACCGAATTATTATGACAACACAATAGTTTGTTACTCGTTTAGTAAATCGCTTTCACTTCCGGGTGAGCGAATAGGTTATATTTTTGTATCACCAAAGGTTGAAAACTGTGCTGATGTTTATGCCGCTGTTTGCGGTGCCGGTAGAGCTTTAGGCTTTGTTTGTGCACCTAGTCTTTTACAGTATACTGTTAAAGAAGTGTTAGGCAAAACAGCTGATATTTCGGTTTATGAAGAAAATAGAAATATATTCTTTGATGCTTTAACAGAATATGGCTATACTGTAGTTCAGCCGGATGGTGCATTTTACCTATTTGTAAAATCACCCGAAGAGGATGCAAATGCATTTTGCGAAAAGGCCAAGAAATACGAAATACTTATTGTTCCGGGCGATGATTTCGGTTACGAGGGCTATATAAGAATTAGTTATTGCGTTGCAACCGAAACTATTAAAAATTCATTACAAGGATTCAAAAAATTGATAGAAGAATACAGGTGAAAAAATGTCTAACCTAGAAACAGCACGTAAAAGTATAAATGAAATTGATAAAAAAATGGCAGAGCTATTTTCTCAGCGAATGCAGGCAGTTAAGGTTGTTGCCGAATATAAGCGTGAGCATGGTATAAAAGTAACCGATTCTGCACGTGAGGCTGAGGTTATTGAGCGTAATTCTGCTTTAATTGAGGATAACGAGCTTAAATCTTATTATATTAATTTTTTGCAGAATACTATGGAAATTTCAAAAAGCTTTCAGCATAGATTGCTTGAGGGAATGAAAATAGCCTTTAGCGGTGTTACAGGTGCTTTTGCTAATATTGCCGCTAATCGTATTTTTCCTGATGCTAGTGCTATTGCTTATCCTGATTTTAAATCCGCTTACGATGCTGTTGTTAATGGAGAATGTGACTGCGTAGTTTTACCTATTGAAAATAGCTACAACGGTGATGTTGGTCAGGTAATGGATTTAGCATTTTTCGGTCCACTTTATATAAACGGTATTTACGATATTGGAATAGTGCAAAATCTGTTAGCGGTTAAAAGCACAGATATTTCCGATATAAAAAAGGTGATTAGTCATCCACAAGCTTTAGGTCAATGTGCTGAATATATTAAAAGGAACGGCTTTGAAACAGAAGAGGCAGTTAATACTGCGGTTGCGGCTAAAATGGTTTCTGAGCTTAACAGAAACGATATTGCGGCTATTGCAAGTGACGAAGCGGCTGAACAGTTTGGTCTTAAAAAGATAGATGCTCATATTAACGAGAGTAACAGTAATACTACAAGATTTGCTGTGTTTTCCCGTAGCGCTAAAGCACCTTGTGCTATTGATGAACATTTTATAATGTTGTTTACTGTTAGAAATGAGGCGGGTGCTTTAGGTAAAGCAATATCTATTATCGGTGATAACGGATTTAATCTTAAAGCGCTTAAAAGCCGCCCTACAAAAGAGCTTGTGTGGAATTATTATTTCTACGCTGAGGGCGAAGGCAATATTAACAGTGAAGCCGGCAAAAAAATGCTTGAAAAGCTAAAATCTCAATGTAGCGAAATACGTGTAATTGGTTATTTTGAAAAAGAATTTTCCATTTAAGGAGCGAATTATGATATTACCTGTTAAAACCTCTGCAGGAGGATATAACATCATAGTGCAACGTGGCGCAATTAATGAGCTTAATAAGCATTTAAACTTAAACAGACGAGTTTTGGTTGTTACTGATAGTGGCGTTCCGGAACAATATTCAAAAACAGTTGCAAATCAATGTAAAAATCCTTATATTGTCACAATTAATCAAGGTGAAGCTTCTAAAAGCCTTGAAAGCTTTGAATTTTTACTTTCCAAGATGATTGAATACGGCTTCACCAGAAGTGATGCAGTAGTTGCAGTAGGCGGTGGTGTTGTAGGTGACCTTGCCGGTTTTGTAGCCGCAAGCTTTATGCGGGGCGTTGATTTTTATAACATACCTACAACCGTACTTTCTCAGGTGGATTCTTCAATAGGCGGGAAGGTAGCAATTGATTTTGTAGGATACAAAAATATAGTAGGTGCTTTTTACCAACCTAAAGCGGTAATTATAGATTCTGACACATTGAAAACCTTGCCTGCACGTCAAATTTCAAATGGTTTGGCAGAGGCAGTTAAAATGTCGCTCACTTCCGATAAAGAACTGTTTGAGCTTTTTGAAACACAAGATGTTATGCTTAACATTGATGTTATTATTGAAGCATCTTTAAAAATTAAAAGATATGTGGTTGAGCAGGATGAAAAAGAGGGCGGACTACGTAAAATTTTGAATTTTGGTCATACCTTAGCACACGCCATTGAAAGTGAAAACGAAATGCAGAATTTATACCACGGCGAATGTGTGGCGCTTGGTATGATACCAATGTGTTCTGATGAGGTTCGTGCTAGGCTGTTAAAAGTGCTTAAAAAGCTTGAATTACCTTGTAAAATTAACTTTAATACCGATAAAATTATAGACGCTATGCGACATGATAAAAAGATGTCGGGAAGTGACATTACAGTAGTATACGTAAATGAAGTTGGAAAATTTGAGATGCGCACAATACCTTTTTTGAAGCTGGCATCTGAATTTAGTGAGGTGAATTCGCTATGAAAAATACTATAGGTAATAATGTCTGTTTAACAATTTTCGGTGAAAGCCATGGTACTGCAATCGGTGCGGTGCTTGATGGTATAGCACCTGGTATACCGGTTGATGAGGAGTTTATTCGCCATCAGTTAATGCTTAGAAGACCTATTGGCGATATTTCAACACCACGAATAGAGCAGGATGATTTTGTTATTCAAAGCGGTGTATTTTGCGGTAAAACTACAGGCACACCTATTTGTATCACGGTGCCAAATGAAAATACAAAATCGCACGATTATAGCATTTTTGCAGATAAAGCACGCCCCGGACACGCTGATTTTACAGCTTTTCAAAAATATCACGGATATGAAGATTACCGTGGCGGTGGCCATTTTAGCGGTAGAATTACTGCAGGTATTGTTGCGGCAGGCGCTATTGCGATTTCTGCGCTTAAAGCAAAGGGAATAGCAATTGGCACTCATATTTCACGTTGTACCGGTATTGATGATACTGCATTTTCTGATTTTATTTCTGATATTGAAAATCTCAATAAAAAAACTTTTGCGGTTTTGGATGACTCACAAGGCGCAAAGATGCAAGAGGCTATTTTAGCCGCAAAAGCTTTTGGGGATAGTGTAGGTGGCATTCTTGAAACCGCTGTTATAGGTTTGCCCGCCGGTGTTGGCGAGCCGTGGTTTGATAGTGTTGAAAGTATGCTTTCACGTGCTTTATTCTCTATACCTGCAATAAAAGGTGTAGAGTTCGGTATGGGCTTTGATATTGCAGATATGCTTGGTAGTGATGCCAATGATGCTTTTTATGCCGAAAATGGCAAGGTTTACACATCCACAAACAATAATGGTGGGATAAATGGCGGTATTACAAACGGTATGCCTGTTATATTCCGTTGTGCTGTAAAGCCTACACCTACCATTAGCAAAATGCAAAATACGGTAAATTTTAAAACTATGGAAAATACAGAGCTTACAGCAGGCGGTAGACACGACCCTTGCATTGTTCATAGAGCACGTGTGGTGGTAGATAGTATTACGGCAATTGTTTTATGTGATATACTGTCCGGTAGATTTGGTACAGATTGGCTGGTAAAATAATGGAATACGGTTGTATTGGCGAAAAGTTAAGTCATAGCTTTTCTAAAATAATACATAATGAATTTTGTGATTATAATTACGAATTAAAAGAAATAGCTCGTTGTGATTTAGCCGAATTTATGAAAAAAGCTGACTTTAAGGCTATTAACGTTACTGTACCGTATAAGCTTGATGTTATACCTTTTTTATATGAAATTGATGAGGCGGCAAAGCAGATAGGCGCAGTTAATACGGTAGTAAATAAAAACGGCAAGCTATACGGTTATAATACCGATTTTTACGGTCTTACTTGTTTGATAAATAGACTGGGTGTTTCACTTGAAAATAAAAAGGTTTTAATATTGGGTAGTGGCGGCACATCTAAAACGGCTTTTGCAGTAGCTGAAAGTATGAAAGCCGATAGCGTTTTAGTGGTTTCTCGTAGTAAGAGTGAAACTACAATTACTTACGAAGATGCCATGCAAAATCATAAAAATGCTCAAATTATTATAAATACAACCCCGTGCGGTATGTATCCAAACATTGGGGTTTCTGCTATTGAAATTAACCTTTTTTCAAAGCTTGAGGCTGTAATTGATGTAGTATATAATCCGCTTTGCTCTGATTTGGTTGTACAGGCTAAAAAATCAGGCATTAAAGCTACAGGCGGATTATATATGCTGGTAGCTCAGGCTGTAGGCGCTATAGAAAAGTTTATAGGTAAGCAAATATCTGAGACTGAAACTGAACGAGTTTATAAAAAAATACTGCAAAGTAAGAAAAATCTAGTTTTAATTGGAATGCCTGGTTGCGGAAAAACAACTATAGGCAAGGCTATTGCGGAAATATTCGGAAAAGAATTTGTTGATACTGATGATGAAATTGTAAAAAAGAAAGGTGTTTCTATACCTGAAATTTTTAAAAATTTTGGTGAAACACATTTTAGAAATTTAGAAAGTGAAATAATTGCAGAGGTTAGTAAAAAACAAAATTGTGTTATTGCTACAGGCGGTGGGGCAGTATTAAATGCCAGAAATGTTGATTTACTTAAAGAAAACGGTATTGTGGTTTTTATTGATCGTCCGCTAGAGCAGTTAGTTGCAACAGATGACCGTCCGCTTTCTTCTAACAGAGAGTTGTTAGAAAAACGCTACAATGAAAGATATGATATTTATGTTAATAGTGCGGATTTTTGCGTTGATGCTAAAGGTGATTTGCAAGCTAATATAAATATGGTTAAAGAGGTTTTTTTAAATGAAAATTTTAGTGATTAACGGACCGAACATTAATATGCTTGGTGTTCGTGAGCCGCAAATTTATGGTAATGAAAGTTTTGCAACCTTGTGTAACAACATTACTGAACACGCTAAAAAAATTGATATTGAAGTGAAATTATTTCAATCTAATCACGAAGGTGCTTTGATTGACGAAATACAAAATGCACTAAATGTTTTTGATGGTATTGTAATTAATCCGGGTGCTTATACACATACAAGCATTGCTTTGCTGGATGCTGTTAAATCGGTGAATATTCCTACTGTAGAGGTACATATATCTGATGTTTCTAAGCGTGAAGATTTCAGGCAAATAAGTTATATCAGGTTAGCTTGTGTTAAAACAATTATGGGTCACGGTATTAACGGATATATTGAGGCTATAGATTATTTGGTTGAAAGTTTTGGGGTTTCTTAATGGATGTTACAATTAGCAAAAGCATAGCACAAGGCAGAATAAAGGCACCACCCTCAAAAAGTATGGCACACAGAAATTTAATTTGTGCTGCTCTTTCTAATGAAAGCACGGTTACAGGTGTCGCTTTTTCAAAAGATATTGAAGCAACGCTTGTCTGTCTTGAAAATTTAGGTGCCAAAATTAATATTAATGGCGATACCGTAATTTTAGGTGGTATAGACTTTAATAAAGAAATTAAAAATAATCAGTTGTTCTGCAATGAATCGGGCAGTACGCTGAGGTTTTTAATCCCAATTGCCTTGTTGTTTAATAAAGAAATTATTTTTTATGGTAGTGAACGGTTGTTTGAACGCTCACTTTCGGTATACGAACAAATTTGTGCGGTACAAGGCATAAAGTTTGAAGTGGGCAATAATCACCTTACTTTATGCGGTAGGCTTTCACCGGGCAAATATTCGGTTCGTGGCGATATTTCCAGTCAGTTTATATCCGGTCTTATGTTTGCTTTATCACAGCTAGAAGGTGATAGCGAAATATGTATTGAGGGTAAATGTGAAAGCGCATCCTATTTACTTCTCACAATTAAAGCACTTGCTGATTTTGGTGTTAGAATTAGCAGAATGGATGAACGCACTATTTATATTAAGGGTTCTCAAAAATGTAAAAACAGAACCGTTGCGGTAGAGGGCGATTATTCAAACTCTGCTTTTTTAGAAAGCTTTAATCTTTTTGGCGGTAACGTTGCTGTTACTGGTTTAAATAAGAATAGCGCTCAGGGTGACAGGGTGTACAAAAAATGTTTTGAGTTGCTTGATAAAGGCACTCCAACTATTGATGTTACCGATTGTCCTGATTTGGCGCCTATATTAATGGCGGTTGCCGCCGCAAAAAACGGTGCCACCTTTATTGGCACTAAAAGACTGAAAATAAAAGAGCGCGACCGTGGTTTTGCTATGCAGACTGAGCTTGCTAAATTTGGTTGTGAAGTGATTGTTGAAGAAAACAGTATCACAGTTGATTCTAATGGTTTTAGAGCGCCCAATGTTCCTTTGTTTAGTCATAACGACCACAGGATAGTTATGGCACTTGCGGTTCTTGCAAGTATTACGGGCGGTACAATTTTATCTGCACAGGCAGTTTCAAAAAGCTATCCCGACTTTTTTGAAAAAATCGCCAAACTTGATGTAAAATTAACGGTGCGGGATTAAATAACATTTTACGAGTTCAGAGCTCTTTTTAAAATAAGATAGGAAGATTTTAAATATGCAATTTTTACGTAAATTACCAATACCACAACAAATTAAAAACCGTTATCCTTTAACTGATGAACTTAAAAAAGTTAAGGCTGACCGTGATGCTGAAATTAAAGATATTTTTGAGGGAAAAAGCGATAAGTTTATTCTTGTTATAGGTCCTTGCTCGGCTGATAGTAAAGAACCTGTGCTTGATTATGTCTCAAGATTGCGTTTACTACAGGATGAAGTTAAGGATAAGATTTTGATAATACCTAGAATTTATACCAATAAGCCACGTACAACTGGCGACGGATACAAAGGTATGTTACATCAACCTAATCCCGATGAAAGACCAGATATGCTTAACGGCATATTGGCTATTCGTGATTTGCATATGTCCGCTTTGAGTGATTATGGTTTTTCTTGTGCTGACGAAATGCTTTATCCGGATAATCATCGTTATCTATCCGATTTGTTAGCTTATGTAGCTGTAGGTGCACGCCCGGTTGAAAATCAACAACACAGATTAGTTTCAAGTGGCATATCTGAACCTGTTGGTATGAAAAATCCAACTAGTGGTGATTTATCTATAATGATGAATTCAATAACCGCCGCTCAGCACAGTCACACTTATATTTATCGTGGTTGGGAAGTGGTTAGTAGCGGTAATCCTTTAGCACACGCTATTATGCGTGGCTATATAGATTACGCTGGCAAGTGTGCTTCTAATTACCACTATGAAGATTTGGTTAAACTAAATGATTTATATCAAAAATCAGGGCTGTTAAATCCATCTGCTATTGTAGATACAAATCATGCAAACTCTGCTAAACAATATTTAGAGCAGGTTCGTATTGCTAAGGATGTTGTTTACAGTTGTAATCATAATAACGAAGTACGCAAGCTTGTTAAAGGGCTTATGATTGAAAGTTATATAGAAGACGGTGCTCAGTGTATAGGCGAGCATGTCTACGGGAAATCAATCACCGACCCTTGTCTTGGTTGGGATAAAACCTATGACTTAGTTTTAAACATTGCAGATACTTTAAAATAAAAGAAAAAGCCTGTTCGCATTTAGCGAGCAGGCTTTGATAATTAATTTTTTTGCAACTTAACGTTACAAATTAAATAATGTACTAAATATGTTTTTTGTGTATTCAATTGCAGAAACACCATGCTTAAGCGGTAAATAAACAATGAAATATGCAACAATAGCTAAAATTATTAAGATTATTAAAGATATAATCAATATAGGTAAATCAAGTCTAAAACGTTTTTTAAACATATAGTCTACATAATCGTCATCAGAAATGATACCTGAACCTTCCACCTCTAAAGGATTAGCATTGTAAGGGCCAAAATTAAAGTCTTCTTCCTCTGAGATAAGGTTGTAAGAATCGTCATATTTTTTGGGTTTAGTAAAATATGGTTTTTCTTCAAATCTTGGTAATTCTTCATCCTCATCATCGTCGTTTAATATAATTGCATCATCATCCTCTGAAGAGCTTTCTTCTTCATCGTTTAATGAAAAGTCCGAAGGTGTATTTTTAAGATTATTTAAGTTTTTTTCATCTTCTTCATTTTCTATTAATAGGTGAGCAGGTTCAAATTCTTCTAAGGATATGTCGCTTGTTTCAAGCGTTGCAGAAGGCGCACTAAAATCATCGATAGAGGGAATTTCGGCAGACGAAATTTTTTCAAGCATTGCAAGTGTATCATCAGTTAAATCTTCAGTAACAGCGCTATTATCGTTTTCGGGTGCGGAATTTGCATCAGAAGTATAAACTTCTTTTATGTATGGATGAATTAAGGTTTGCATAATATCTTTTCTGATGTTTTTATTGTCAGAAATCAATACCATAGTTTGCGGACCGCTTTCAATGATACATCCACCAAAATATCCATCCCTGCTAACAAGCGGGGTAGAGCTCTTTATAACCGATATTTCTTCAGTTGAATTAATATTGTATTGAGCGTTATCAATAACCTCGAGCTTTTTACTAATAGCTTGAGAAGCAATTTTAATGATACCGTCATTTCCAAATAAATTACCGGTTATAATTATAATTTTACTGCGTGAAACAGCACGTGCAAGATTATGAACGAAAATTTTATTATCAGGTGATTTATCAGTTAAAAGTCTCATACGGCAACAACCGCATAGATTAAATTCCATTTCAAAATCTGTAGCGGTTTTGTGATAAATTATATCTGTTTTAATATTTTGAAACATTTTAAAATTCCTCCAATAAGTATATCCGTTGTTTATTTTGGTGTTGGATTAATTTTTGGTTCTTTAGGTGATGTAAAAGCTTCATCATTATCGCCACGCATTTCACGAGCAATTACAATTACTTTTCCGTTTTTAATATCATCCGCATCAGTAACAAGTGTTAAAAATCTATCATCTATATTTATATCAACACCTGTATCTATTAAACTTCTTTCAAGCAACTCATTTTTCCACAGTTCAAAATCTTGTGCATCCTTAAATTGCTGTTTATATATATTATACACGTAATCGGTGCTTTCTTGCAAGTCTGTATTTAAAATAAATACGCAGAAAATTTTGTAATTATAGTTTTTAAATAAAGTAGAAAGCTTAACGGTGCTATGATATTTATAAAAATTAACCTCTTTGAATTTTTCAAGCGAACCGAACATAGAGCCGTTATCTAAATTATTTCCGTAAACTATTAAGTTTTTGTCAGTAAAGCTTTCTGAAATAATATTCCTATAGTCAAAATGTAAAGCACCATAGTAGCTTCTGTTTTTGTTTTGGTTATGTTTTAAATAGTAGCTGTTGTTTTTGGTTTTAAAAACAGGATTATTGATATTAGTGTTATCAATAGTAATCCATCCACTGTAATCACTGTTTAGCTTTAGCAATTTTTCGTTTACTTTTCCTAATGCATCGGTTTTTTCTTGCTCGGAAAGGTAAGAATTCCAAATTTCACGACTTTTGTTTATGAGTTTTTCCTGTCTGCCAATTTTAACAAAATGGTTATTAAAAAATATAATTACTATTAAAAGAATAACAGGTGCAACTATAAAGGCTATTTTTTTAGCATTGCGTGCAAAACCGTCTTTTTTACTTGGAATATAAGAAGTATATATTTGTGATAAGCGTTCATTAATATCGTATTCATGC
>JAZREW010000010.1:0-4795 GCA_045661005.1 Acutalibacteraceae bacterium
TTCAATCTTATCTACGGAGTTTTTGTATGGATATTATTTAAAAACATAACTATCATATACCGGTGCAGAAATTCCACCGCTATGAGACAAAGAATAGGGAAATGAAATAAGTGCAAATCAGAAAGTTGATTTATAATTCAAGGTATAGGTTATCTATGAAAAATGCTGTAGTATAATTTGCACCAATAATATGTATGCATGCTGAAAAAATACGATATTGAAGACTGCTTCTTAAATGGATATAAAAGGAAATTTAATTATAAATATGAAATTCTTTATCACTAGGAAATGTGTAAAAATATGTTGTAAATCCAGAGTTAATATGATTTTAAGATGATTTAGTAACTTGTTAAATACATTTTTATATAAATTGTATTTCTAACTTTTTTGATTGTATTTCCTATTTAACACCTGCGAGTAATAGTGTATAATATTTTTGCAACATAGTGCGGTTTTTTTGTAAATTAAGTGCAATTGGTGTAATAATTGCTCTTCAAGCATAAGAACCAAGCGATATTTATAATCATTAGCGATGTTTTACATTTGAATTATTTAACTGAAAATTAATCGAAAGGAATGATAATATGCACATTGCCAAAAGAATTATCAGCACACTATTGGTTTTGATGATTTGTGTTTTTGCTGTGGGATGTGGAGATGATTCTGACAAAATCTATACTTCGGAAAGAAAACTTGCCGAAAAAGAAAGCACAGCGGGAGAAACTGTAAAACCGGAATATACTGTCAAAACTGTGGGTTTTGGCATCCCTAGCGGATATACAGTCATATACCCCGATGGAAATGAGCAACTTCGTCAAGCTGCGCAGAAACTTGTTGAGTATTTTTCAAAATATGAAGTAAAAGTTGATATTGCTTCTGATGCCACCACAAAAAAGGATAAAGAAATTTTGGTGGGCGATACTGAAAGGAGAAAATCACTTCTTGCAGAAAACGAATATGCGGTTACGGTATCAGAAAAACAACTGTTTTTTGAAAGCGGTAATTTTAACGGTGTAGTCAAGGCTGTTTCTTGGTTTACTTCATTGGAGTATGAAAAAGAAAAGATTAATACGATTAATGGCAAGTATGAGTTTTCCTCGCAGGTGGAAAGACCTGACGGACAGTATACATATGTTTGGGGCGATGAATTTGACGGAAATGTTCTTGATGCATCAAAGTGGGAGCTCACAAGCAGTATCAGCGCAGAAAGTTCTTTTAAACTTTCCCGTGACCCCAAGGCACTTAATGTTTCGGACGGATTATTAAAATTAACGGCTTTGCGTTGGTTTGACCCCGATAACAACCAGATTCAAGCCATAGCACCTTATACAATTGAAGGAAAGAAGTATATGAATTTCCAATACGGATATTTGGAAATGCGCGCACGGCTTCCTTTCGGTGGTGGAGCGTGGCCGTCACTTTGGCTTTCGGGAGCTTGTAGTAAAGATGCTGTGGTAAGCAATCTTTTTAATAAAGGCGATATAAAGCCATCAAATTTCTCTGCTGAAATTGATATTATCGAATATACTTCGCTTTCACCTAATTTACATAAGTGGTTTTATGAAGATGCACAAGGAATCGAAGGTGTAACCGGAATAAAGGATAAACATTCTTCGTTGGGTGCTGTTGAAAAACCTGTAAAGAGCGATTTGGGAATGGATCCAAATCAATCGTATGTATACCAAACTATCGGCTTTGATTGGACCCCAAAAGATATGACGGTTTATATCAACGGAGAAAAGTTCTACAGTTATAACTGGAAAGAAAGTGTTCAACTTGACGGACTGAATGATATGTCGGATTTTCTGAATCCAGTATTTATTCGTCTTAATAATCACTTACTTCCCAAAAATATCCCAAGTGATTTTTCATCATTGCCTTGCGAATTCTTTATTGATTATGTAAGACTCTATCAAAAACCGAACACCGGCGGTCTTTGGATTGCTGAACAATAAAAACTATAAGGAGAAAAACTATGAAAAATTTGTTTGTTAGATTTGGAGCATTATTGATAGCCTTGTTTATGATGTTTTCTGCGACAGCTTGCGGAGGCAACACCAAAGAGCCGAGCGGAAAAAGACCTCCTTCAAAGGTAGATGGAGTTGTTAACGACAATGTAAATACCAAAGACTATGACGGTACCGAGATAACTTATGCTACTTGGCGTAACCCCGCTCTTTATGAGGACGGTCCCGTAGTTAAAGATTTCGAGAAAAAGTATGGAATTAAAGTTAATGTTGATTTAATTAACGAAGCAGACTATACAAACACTATTTTGGGAAGAATTGCTTCGGGAAAATCTCCGGATGTTTATTTTTCAACATATACATTCCCGTACTGTATAGACGCACTTCAGCCTATAGATGCTGCAAAACTTGATTTAACAGAATCTATTTGGGATAAATCGCTTATCGATATTTCAACAGTTAACGGAAAAACATATCTTGTAGACACCGTAGGAAATATTTGGAAAGACGAAGATATGATTTTCTACAATAAGAAATTGTTCCGTGACAATGAATGGAAAACTCCCGAAGAATACTATGCAGAAGGCCAATGGACATACGACAATATGAAGAAATGTATGCAACAGGTAGCTTCTTTAGGTACTGATTATATCGGTGGTGCAATTCACCTTGAGGGCCTAATTCACGCAGCAGGTGCAAGCGTTATCGGTATGAAAGACGGTAAATTCTACAACGGAACTACCGATACCGTAACACAGGATATTATGCGTTGGGCATCTAACGGTCTTAAAGAAGGTTGGTTAAGCACAACTTCAATATATACAGCCCTTAATGAATTCCCATCGGGCAAGGTTGGCGTTGCTGTATTACATTCATTCGGTCTTAAAAAGACAGGTTATTTAAGAAATATGAAGGCAAGCGATATAGGCTTCACATTTCTTCCTTCTTGGAATGGCGAAGAATATAAGCCCACATCATTTGTACGTGGTTGGGGACTTTGTAAGGGTGCTAAAAATCCTGTTGGGGCAGGTATATTCTTGCGTTACTATCTTGATGTTAATAATTATGATACAACATCTGCTTTTATCTCTAAAGAGGCTGAAAACTTCTTCTTTAAGCTTACATCTACAGCCACATCAGATAAGAACTTCTATTTCTGTTATGGTTCGGGTGTAAATGGTGTTACAGGTAAAGAGTCTGCTGTTGGTGACTATATTTCCAAGCCTGCTACTTCTGATCCCACACAGGTTGTAACGGTGGTTTCAAGTTATCAGAATGAAATCAATGCTGATATAGCAAAACTTAACGAAAAACTTAAGTAAGATATATTTAACTAGCGCTTATCATTTGTCGAAGTTATGTTAATTACTTCGGCAAATGAAAGCATTTTAATAATTAGTGAGAGGAATAAAAATGTGGAAATATTTAAAAATTTGAAACAACATAGTTTTTTTATTCAATGCCTTTCTATATTAGTTTCCGCTTTAATATTGATTTCAGCTTTTCCCATCAGTTTAATGAGTGTAAATGCTGAAGGTGCCCAAGTTTGGGACGGTACAGCCGCCGCTGACTTTGCTGGCGGTGATGGTACAGAGGCTTCACCTTTTTTGATTGAAAATGCCAATCAACTTTATAAAATGCTTGTGGAGTATCATACATACGCAGATTCCTATGGTAAATATTTTAAAATCACAAAGGATATTTATTTAAACGATGTGGTTGACGGTACTTCTGTTAAGGCTTTGACCGATAAGAAAAACTGGCTTGCAGATTATGGTAATACAATCGCAACTGCAAGCAAGGAAAACTCCTTTAACGGTAATCTTGATGGCGGTAATAATACTATTTACGGATTATATGTAGACGGTATTAAAAGTGCGGGTCTTTTTCCTGCTATTTCTAGCTATGCGGTGATTGAAAATCTTTCTTTTGAAAATCTCTATATTACCGACGGAAACGGTTTTGGCGGTGCCATTGCGGGACAGGCGATTTACTATTACTGGACTAGTGCTGCTAAAATCACAAACTGCTCTGTGGTTGATGCAACTATAGGTGAGTCAAGTAATATTGAGTATGTCGGTGGATTTATAGGCGATATTAGAGAGTGTTCGGTTTATTTTACAAACTGCTATACCTATGATATCAGTCTTAGCGATAAAGCAACTGCGGGTGGTATTGTTGGATACGCTTATAGTGGCGGCACCTTGAAAATGACAAATTGTTATTCGATAGGTCACTTCCCAACGCGTTCTGATAATTCCAAAGCGGTATGTACTAATGTTTATACTGATACGGCAGCGCCTACAGGCAATACTACTGCAAATGTGACGGTTTTGACCTCAGAACAGATGAAGGGCGAAAATGCAAAGCTAAATATGATAGGCTTTGATTTTGAGCGAACTTGGAAAACAGTTGAGGGCGGATATCCCGTACATTTTGTATACGTAAGACCTGACAATGTTTGGGATGGTACTAAGGATTACAATTTAGAAGGATCAGGTTCCTCAACTGACCCTTATCTTATTAAAACTGCTGAACAACTTGCGGCTATTGTTACAGGTAACAACAATGGAGCATTTACCGGTAAGTACTTTAAGCTTGCTAATGACATCACAATTAATGATACTTCTTCTGCTAATTGGAAGTCAATTGCACTCGAGTGGGTGTGGGCTGACTTTCGTTTTATAGGCACCTTTGATGGTAATGGTCATACTATAGATGGTCTATACTATAAAGGCGGTCAAAGAGTAATGGGTCTATTCTCCTATGTTGGTGCAGATAACAATGGTACATATAAGACAACCATTAAAAACTTAAATATGACCAAT
>JAZREW010000011.1:0-1993 GCA_045661005.1 Acutalibacteraceae bacterium
GCCTATCATATCAATAGACACTTTGCCGAATACCTGTTTCTTCGCTTCGGCTACAGAAGCGTTACCCGGACCTACTATTTTATCAACCTTAGGTACAGTTTCAGTACCGTAAGCCAAAGCCGCTATAGCCTGAGCGCCGCCCACTTTAAATATGCGGTCTACACCTGCAATTTTTGCGGCAGCAAGTATCACGGGATTTACCTTACCGTCTTTAGATGGCGGTGTTACCATAACAATTTCTTTACAACCTGCTATTTTAGCGGGAATACTATCCATAAGCACGGTTGAGGGATAAGCTGCGGTACCGCCCGGTACATAAAGACCCACCTTTTCAATAGGCATAACTTTCTGACCGGTTACAACGCCTTCATATTCGTTAATGACAAAACTGTTTTTAACCTGTTTTGAATGGAAATCACGGATATTTACTGCAGCTTCTTTTATGATTTCGATGAATTCATCATCTACTAAAGAAAACGCTTCATCAATTTCTGTTTGCGACACTTCAAGTGTATTTAAAGAAGCCTTATCAAATTTCAGGTTATACTCAAAAATTGCCTCATCTCCGCGATTAATTACATTTGAAATAATATCACTTACAATACCTTCAACATTAGTAGCAATATTATCCCGAGCAAAAATTTCGCTGTTTTCGACCTCGCCGTAGTTGTAAATTTTAATCATTATTTTTCACCTGTGTTTTTATAGAATTCACTATATTTTCAATATCACTACCCTTGAATTTAAAACTTGCTTTATTAGCTATAAGGCGTGCACTTATAGGCACTATTGTATTTTTAACTTCAAGATTGTTTTCTTTAAGGGTGGTGCCTGTTTCTACAATATCAACTATTACGTCTGAAAGTTTTAAAATAGGCGCAATCTCAATTGAGCCGTTGAGTTTAATAATATCTATTTCTCGACCGATGCCTGCATAGTATTTTGCCGCTATATTAGTAAACTTAGTAGCCACCTTTAAGGTTTTTTCTCCGTCATCATCAAATTCTTTAGGCGCCGCTACTGCCATTCGGCATTTGCCTAAATTTAAATCTAAAAGTTCATAAACGTCGGGAGAATATTCAAGCAAAATATCCTTACCCGCAACGCCTATATCAGCAGCACCTCGTTCAACATAAATTGCAACATCCGAAGGTTTTACCCAAAAATAACACACCTGTTTTTCGGTGTTTTCGAAGATAAGTTTTCGGTTGTTTTCTTTAATGGAGGGGCACTCATATCCTGCTGCTTCAAACATAGCGTAGACCTTTTCTCCTAATCTGCCTTTTGGCAGTGCTATATTAAGCATCTAGAACCCTCCCTTTAAACTTTTAAGTTCTTTATATCTTATATTTCCTGTGTCGACATTTTGCACCGAAACGGTTTTGCCACTGTTTATTATCTGATTTACTGTGTTAACCAAAAGTGTGTTATCGGTAACATCCCCGCAAAGCAGTAGAACATCAACATCATACGCTGATTTCTCGGTTGGTAAATCTTCCAAAAGGTCAAGATATGTTGCAAAACCTATTGCTCCCGAATCTCTGCCCATTTTAGAAAGCAGATTATCATATTGACCGCCCGTAAGTACACTTTGCGAAATACCCGAAATATAACCCTTAAAGACTATACCGTTATAGTAATTCATGTCGCTCACAGCCGAAAAGTCAAACACTATTTTACTACTGTATGAAAGATTGTCAAGTAAACAAGAGAGAGTTTTTAAGGTGTTTACTGCTTCGCACGATATATATCTGTCTATTTGGTCTAATTTTTCTAAAACAAGACTTCTCTCTCCATATATAGAAACAAAGCTCAAAAGAGCATTTTTAAGGTCCTGTTCTACCCCGTACTCATCACAAAGACAGGATAAATCATGACTGTTTTTATCAGAAATATACTTTATTGCTTCACTTTTAAATGTTGCATTATCGCAAATATTTTCAAGTAAAGAAGAAAGCAACCCTAAATGCGAAATTTCAAGTACAAAATCTTC
>JAZREW010000012.1:0-1736 GCA_045661005.1 Acutalibacteraceae bacterium
TGATGTTGAAGCTCTTCTCGCTTGCGAGAAGGACGGTATGACCGTTGAGGCTAAGGTTCAGGAATTATTCCTTGCTATTCGTGAGAACATTAAGGTTCGCCGTTTTGAGCGTGTTGAGGGTAAGGTTGTAACTTACGTTCACGCTGGCGGTAAGATTGGTGTTCTTGTTAACTTTGAAACAGCTCTTGATGCTGACAATGCTGACTTTGTAGCTATGGGTAAAAACATTGCAATGCAGATTGCAGCTATGAACCCTGCTTTCCTTGACGAAGCTTCTGTTCCTGCTGAAGTTATTGAAAAGGAAAAGGAAATCCTTATCGCTCAGATGAAGGAAGATCCTAAGATGGCTAACAAGCCAGAAGCTGTTCTTGGCAAAATTGTTGAAGGTAAAATCGGCAAATACTATAAGGAAAACTGCCTTGTTGAGCAGGCTTTCGTTATGGATGGCGACATTACTGTTGGCAAGTATGTTGAAAACACAGCTAAAGAATTAGGCGCAGACATTAAGATTGCTTCTTATGTTCGTTTCGAAAAGGGCGAAGGTATTGAGAAGCGTGTAGATGACTTCGCTGCTGAAGTTGCTGCAATGGCAAAATAATTAATTCTAAAATATTAAAAACCGCTTGGAATTACCAGGCGGTTTTTTGTATCTTAATCTATAATAAATACTTGTTTTTTGATCCTTTTAGCGTAGTCTAAGGCGATTTTTGTACCGCTTTTTCGGGTGGTAGGTCTGTTTTCTTCGTTGTAATATATAATACAAAAACTACTGTTATCTATCATTTCATAATTACGTTTTATATAAACTGCTTTGCTGGCTTTTACACTTTCGGGGTAATAGGTGCTATCGTAACTATTTAAAAGATAATTTTCATATTCTTGGTCAATATATTTATATTCTGCTCGTACATATACCCGTTTTATGTGCGGGTATTTTTCTTTTAATTCCGTAACTGTCCTACAGCACAAACTGTTAAACTGACTTTTGCTACCAAAAAGAAAAGTATCAACATTATTTTCTAAAATCAGTTTTTCTATAATATTTTTAAGATTAGTTTTCAGTTTTTCACTTTCACATATAGTTCTATGACCGATAAAGCAACAGGTATTTGTTTTCATATTGCACCTCTATTTAAAGTAAAAGATATTTTATTCATTATACATTATCTTTCACTCAAAGTAAATGTTTCTGCAACTATATCTTATAATAAAATATTCCTTTTTTAAGTAAAATATACTTATAAGAGAAAAAGGGGCAGAAGAAATATGAAAACTGAGTTTCCGGAAAAATATATTACTCTAGGGTTGAAAATTGCATACTATAGAAGAAAATCGGGTTTCACACAAGAATATTTCGCAGAACTTATAGGGAAGAGTGTGAGCTTTGTAGGTCAAGTTGAAGGTACAGGAACTGTTCGTGGAGTTTCTTTAGAAACATTATTTAAAATCGCTCAGGTGTTAAAAGTGTCACCTTCTAAATTATTGGAAGAAGATTAATAAAATCTTTTTAGTATGTTGTAGATTTATTTAAATAGTTAAAATAAAAAATCTCTGTGACTTCACAGAGATTTTTTGTCTTTGTATAACGAAAACCACACGCTAAGCGTGTGGTTCCAAAGAGGCTTTTGCCGGTGAGCAATCCCGCCGCAGTGGTCGGCTCCACTTGTCAGGGGAGCTGTCAACGAAGTTGACTGAGGGGTAGTTTGGTAATATTATTTCTCTCCCTCCGTCTTTTT
>JAZREW010000013.1:0-12921 GCA_045661005.1 Acutalibacteraceae bacterium
ATCCCGTGCGAAACTTTATTTTGAGGTAAGAGTGAAGAGGTAATAAGTAAGAAGTAAAAATCCCGCCCACTTACGTGAACGGGATTTTTGGAGGCACCACCCAGATTTGAACTGGGGATAAAGGCTTTGCAGGCCTTTGCCTTACCACTTGGCCATGGTGCCGATTATTAAATTTTTAGGAAATATAAGGACGCTTAATTTGTTTTAAGCGTCCTTGTGGAGCGGATTACGAGGCTCGAACTCGCTACCTCCACCTTGGCAAGGTGGCGCTCTACCAGATGAGCTAAATCCGCAAATTGAATGGTGCCTCCGATCGGAATCGAACCAATGACACGAGGATTTTCAGTCCTCTGCCCTACCAACTGAGCTACAGAGGCAAAAATTGGCGACCTGGATGGGGCTCGAACCCACGACCTCTAGCGTGACAGGCTAGCGTTCTAACCAACTGAACTACCAGGCCATGTGGTGGGAACAACAGGGCTCGAACCTGTGACCCTCTGCTTGTAAGGCAGATGCTCTCCCAGCTGAGCTATGCTCCCACATAGGCCGCGCCTGGTTTGCTATCACTCACCGGCGACGCAAACTATAATAACACATAGTTTAGTCTTTGTCAAGAACTTTTTTTAAATTTTTTTCTTTTTTTATTTTTTCTATCTCTTCGGGGGTGAAAATATAGTTTTCTGTACAAAAATGGCATGTGATTTGGGTGTTTTCTTTCGAGTTTGCCATCTCTTCAAGGTCATTATCTGAAAGACCTTCAATTATGCCGGCAATTTTTTCCCTTGAACATTTACATTTATATTCAGGTTTTTCTTCATATATAACCTCAAACTCAAAACCATCTAAAACATTTCTTACAATTTGCTCAATATCATAGCCCTCATCCAATAATTCGGTTACCGGGCGCACCTTTTTAAGATTTTCTTCTAATTTATCTATAATAGCATCCTCGGTAAAGGGAAGTAATTGAAGAATATATCCGCCCGCCTTTTTTACGGTAAGGTCGGTATTAACAAGCACACCCAAAGCGCAAACGGTAGGAATTTGCTCACTTGTAGCATAGTATGAAGTTATATCCTCTGCAATTTCGCCTGTAACAATAGGCACAAAACCGTTATACGGCTCTTTCATACCTAAATCCTTAGTTATAAAAAGATTTCCGTTTGTACCAACCGCTCCCGAAACATCAAGCTTGCCGTTAGGCTTTAGCGGAATTTCCACAACAGGATTAACCACATAGCCACGCACGTTACCCGTACTATCAGCCGAAACGGTAATAGCACCGCTGGGGCCGCCACCGTCTATCTTAACAGATATACTGCTTTTTTCACCTTTAAGCATATTGCCCATCATAGAAGCTGCAGTAAGCATTCTGCCTAATGCGGCGGTAGTAACAGCCGAAGTTTTATGCAGCTGCTCTGCACGGGCAACTATATCGGTACTGTCAACAGCAGATACCATAATTGCACCGTCACTTGTTATTCCTCTTATAAGTTTTGCCATTTATTTCACCTAATTTTCTTTGCAACGTAAAATTCACGCTCGCTGGTATCCTGCGTAGAATTTTCCGTCATATCATCATAAACACATAAAATTTCAAATCCGCAATCACAGAGAATTTTTGAAAGCTCTTGTCTTGAATACGCCCTTTCGCAAAAATCCTCGCTAAAGCGGGCATACATACCGTCCTGCTGCTCTATAAAAAAGTCAAGATATATTTGTGTTTGCAGTTTTTCTTCATCATATTCGTTTTGCCACACACAATAAACATCATCCTGCTCAAACACGAATGTGTTATTGCCCAATATCTCCCTATGCTTATACGGTGTGTTCACGTCAAAGATAAAAAGACAGTCTTTCTCAAGAAAAAGAGAGACCTTTTCTATTGCAGAATGAAGGGTCTTTATATCGGTTATATGATTAATACTGTCCATACAGCAAACCGCACCGTCAACCGTGCCGTATAAATCAAGTTCTTCTGCCCTTTGGCAAAGAAAAAGCACATCAGTGCCAAGCTCTGCCGAGTTTTCACGTGCAGCACTAAGCATATCTTCGGACATATCTATACCGACTACCTCTACCCCACGAAGTGCGAACTGATTTGAAAAACCGCCCGTACCGCAAGCCAAGTCTAACAATAATGTTGGTGTTTTACCGTGCTTTTTGAAAAGCTTTAGTATGTATTCTGTACGTGCGCTATAATCCACATCGCACATAAGCTTATCATAAACCAACGCAAAGCTACTGTAATTTTCCATTTTATTTTTCAAGTCTTTCAAAAGCCAACATAAAACCATCGTTAATAGAACGGCTAACTCGGCTTATAGTTGCCGTGCTGGCACCGGTTTTTTCAATAATTTCATTATATACACACTTATTGTTTAACATTTTAGCAACCACAAAACGCTGAGCAATGGCGTCTATTTCCTTAGGCGTGCAAGCATCGCTGAAAAAGTCATAACATTCCTCTCGTGTTTTAAGCGTGAGTATAGCATCGAATAATTGATCAGCAAAATCAGTTTTTTTCATTTGCAATACCTCTTTCTGAAAATTCATTCATATTTTAACACATAAAAGTGTTAAAGTCAAATATTACTGCTTGAATAGTTTGCAGAAAAATGTTAAAATTTGAAATATATTGGGAAATTATTTTTAATTCGACAGGGGTTGCTTTATGAACAGTATAAAAATTCTGCATACTGCAGATATACACATAGGTGCAGCAGAAAGCTTTTTAGGCATTTCTGCTGACACTCGCAGATACGAAACCTTACTTACCTTTGAAAGAATTCTTGATTTAGGCGTAAGTCATGGCGTACAGATAATAGCTATAGCGGGCGATTTGTTTGATTCCAACCGCATAGAAGAACGTTTTATTGAAGCGGTGTTTAATAAAATTTCAAGTGTAGCGCCCATAAAGGTGGTTTTTGCGGCGGGTAATCACGACCCGCTAAATGCAGAGTCACCGTTTGTTACACACGATTTGCCGCAAAACCTATATGTGCTTGGCACAAAGGATGAATGCATAAGGTTTGACGATATAGGCGCTTGCGTTTTGGGCAGATCTTTTGAAAATGTTTATTTAAAGGGCGAAGAACAGTTTGCTCTTTCTGTAGACAATAACTACATTAATATTATAGTACAGCACGGCGAGCTTAAAAGCGACCTTAGCTCTGACTATAACGCTATAACACCTCGTTATGTAAAAATGAGCGGTGTAGATTATATAGCCTTAGGCCACGTGCATAAAAAAAGTGAAATTGGCAGAATAGACAATACCTTTTTCGCTTATTGCGGTTGCCCTGAGGGACAAGGCTTTGACGAGCTTGATGAAAAGGGCGTATTCATAGGCGAAATAGGCAAAGGCATTTGTGATTTACAGTTTGTTGCCTGTTCAAAACGAAAACACATTCATAAGAAAATAGATATTTCAAGCAAAGAAAATTGTGAAGACATTTGCACACATATATTAAATACACTTAAAAATGACTGTGGCGAAAATTTTGCAGATAACCTTTACAAAATAGAGCTTGTTGGCGAAATATCGGCAGATGTGCAAATTGTTCTTTCTGAAATTGAAAGCAGAGTTGCCCCATCGGTTTATTTTGTCAAGCTAAAAGATTCTACCGAATACACCGTAGATTTTGAAAGCCTATCTAAAGAAAACTCTTTAAAGGGTATTTTTGTAAAAAATATGTACGAAAAAATTCGTAATGCATCTGAAAACGAAAAAGCGCTTTATAAAAAAGCGCTAACCATAGGACTTAAAGCTTTTACAGCGGAGGTGAAATACGATGAAGATTAATTCGGTTTATATTTCCGCTTTTGGCGGTCTTAAAAACATAAAGCTCGATTTATCAAACGGCTTTAATGTAATTTACGGCGACAATGAAAACGGCAAAACCACCTTAATGGCATTTATTAAAATGATGTTTTACGGTAGTGAACGTGGTTCTGCCAGCATTGCCAAAAACATAAGAAAAAAATACACCCCGTGGGACGGTTCTCAAATGGCAGGCTGTATAGATTTTGAGCACAAAGGCAAAAACTACCGTTTAGAAAGAGAGTTCAGAACCTCTAACTCTACCGACAAAGTAACCCTTTGCGATCTTGATATAGGCACCCGTCAAGTTGTTGGCGCAGATATTGGATTAACCTTTTTTGGTATTTCGGCTGCCGCTTTTGAAAGAAGCGTTTTTATAGGTCAGTTAGGATTTCCCGAAAGTGATGCTACCGCCGAAGGCGAAATAAATTCAAAGCTTTCAAATATGGTGCTTACCGGTGACGAAAGCGTTTCTTTTGAGGCTGTATATAAAAGACTTGAAAAAGCAAAGCTTGCACTTATGTCTAAAAGCGGTAAAGCGGGCGATTACGATAAAAATGTAAAGCTTTATTCTGAACTTACCGAACGCTTGCAGCGTGCAGAAAGCATACATAGCAATTACGAGGCAAAAGCTTCACAATTTGCTCAAAAAGAGCAAGAAATTCAGCTTTTGCAAAAAAATGCTCTGGCACTAAAAGAAAAAATAGATGCCGAACAGGACGTAAGAAATGCCGAAAAGCTTAAAAAATATCTCGAGCTTAAATCTGAGCTTGACAATATAAATGAGCAACTGCGCCTTGATGACGGTTCTTTGATAGACGAAATGTACTTGAGAAAATTGCAGTTTTGCATTTCTAAGGTACAAACCGCACAATCTAAAGCAGAAAGCAAAAGCGGAGAAATTAAAACACTTGAAAAAAGCTTGGAAATTGGTCTTAATCCGCCCGAAAATGCTACGCAGGATACCGCAGATAAGCTATCGCAAGAAATTGAATTGCTCAGCAAAAAGATACTTGAAAACGAAAATAAAAAATCTGCTTTAGAAGAAGAAAAGCTAACCCTTGTAAAACAAACAGAGATTGGCAAAAGCAATAAGGTGTTAATTGTAGCTTTAATTTTTGGTTTGTTAAGCTTAGGCGCAATTGCTTTTTCTGCAATAAAGGGCTTACTTCCCCTACTTTGCGTTTCTGCGGCAACCTTATTGATAATTATATGTGTATATTTTGCGGTTGCGGCATCGCACAAACGAAAATCACGTGATTTAAAGCAAAGATTAGAAAAAACAACACATTTAATAGAAAACATCGGTTTTGAAATCATAAAACTAGAGCAGGAGACCGAATCCAAAAAATTAAGCCTTGAAACCATAAATACCGCTCTTCAAAGCTCGGCGGCAGTTTTGGAACGTCAAAAGTCTATGCTCAATGAGGCCGTTTCTCAGCTTACCGTCCTAAAAGCCGAAGAAGCACAAGAAACAACCGCTTTGCTACAGCTTTTTTCGAAATACAAAACAGCTGCAAACATTAAGCAGGTTTTAGATTCGCTTGATGAAATTTCCAATAAAGCCACCGCTCAAAAAGAAATAAAACAACAAATCAACTTTATTTCTAAGGATTTAGGCGGAATTTCTTACGAAGACGCCAAGCAAAAGCTTAGTGCTATAGAAATCGACAAAATGGACACCTCTGCCGATTTCGACGCATTAAAGGCACGCTACGAAGCGCTCGCAAAGGAAATAATAGACAGTAAATCTTTGCTTGCGGCAGCAGTTGCCGAAACTAAGGCGGCCATTTCTTCTGCAGAAAACCCAAAAGAAATTGAAAAACAGCTTGCCGAATTAAGGAAAAGAATAATATCGCAAAAAGAATTCTGCGATACTGCAGATATTGCCATGCAGGTGCTAACCCAAAGCTTTGCCGAAATAAGACGTAGCTACGGTTCAGTTTTAGAAACAAAAGCGGGTGAAATTTTCGCTGGTCTTACCTCACAAAAATACGAAAGCATGAGCATATCAAAATCTTTAGAAATAAATGTAAATGAAACAGAGGTTTTTGGTAGCCGTGAAATCGACTATTTAAGCAGCGGCACCGCCGATCAGGCATACTTAAGCTTACGTATGGCGTTGGCTAGTCTTGTTAGCGATAACGGTGAAAAACTGCCGTTATTGTTAGACGATTCGCTTACTCAGTACGACGATGTAAGAATGAAAAAAGCCCTTGACTTTTTAAACCAATACGCTAGCACCGGACAAATAATAATGTTCACCTGTCATAACGTTATAAGTGACAGTGCAAAGGAGTTAGGCGCCAATATACTAGACCTTAAAAAATAATTTTATGTTTTTGTTGCCATTTATGTAAAAAAATGTTATAATAACTGTGATTTTTTTAAATTTGTTATAAGGAGAGAAAAAATATGTCAAACGCAAATATTCAGCATTTGGTTGCTATGATTGTTTATATGCTTGCCGTAGTTGGCATTGGTGTATATTTTTCAAAGCGTGCCAATAAAAATGCAGAATCATACTTTTTAGGCGGCCGTACACTAGGTCCGTGGGTTGCCGCTTTCAGTGCAGAAGCATCTGATATGTCCGGTTGGCTTTTAATGGGACTTCCCGGTCTCGCTTATTGGACAGGTCTTGCAGAAGCAGGATGGACCGCTATAGGCTTGTTTGTAGGTACATATTTCAACTGGCTTATAGTTTCTAAAAGACTTAGAAGATACAGCTCTCACGTAGACGCTATTACAATCCCCGGTTTCTTCTCAAAGCGTTTCCGTGAAAAGAAACAAATAATATTAGTTATATCTTCACTATTTATTATTGTATTCTTTACAGTATACGCCGGTCAATGCTTGGCTTCTTGCGGTAAGCTCTTTGTAAATCTTTTTGGTCTTGGTTATCACGAAATGATGATAATTGCCGCAATTTTCGTATTGCTTTACACCTTCCTTGGCGGCTTCCTTGCAGAAAGCGCTTCAGACTTTATGCAGGCTATAGTTATGGTAGGTGCACTTGTAGCTGTATTAGCATTAGCTATAGTTAATGCAGGTGGTGTATCTGCTGTTGTTGAAAACGCAAAGAGTTATGACGGTTTCCTTTCACTATTCGCAAAGGCTAACCCCTCTGAAACCGAGGTTAATGTTTTCGGTAGCAAATCAGGACTCAGCTTCCTTTCTATCTGCTCAAGTCTTGCTTGGGGCTTTGGTTACTTCGGTATGCCACAGGTTCTTCTAAGATTTATGGGTATTCGTTCAGAAAAAGAACTTACACGCTCACGCAGAGTGGCTTGCATTTGGCTCTTTATCGCTATGGGCGCCGCTTTACTTATAGGTATTGTAGGCCGTAGCGTATCAAGCGTTAGCTATCTTTCTAACGCAGAGGCTGAAAACATTTTCATTGATACTGCAACTGCTTTCTTGCCACCTATTCTTGCAGGTCTTGCTTGTGCAGGTATTTTGGCAGCATCTATCAGCTCGTCTGACTCTTACTTGCTTATCTCTACATCTGCTTTGGCAGAAAACATCTATCACGGTATACTCAATAAAAAAGCTTCAGACAAGCACATTATGTGGGTAACCCGTATTGCTATGACAATTATTACCATTATAGCTATGATAATTGCTTGGGATTCTAACAGTACAATTTTCGGCATAACATCATTTGCATGGGCAGGCTTTGGTGCTACATTTGGTCCGCTTATGATATTTGCATTGTTCTGGAAGAGAACCACATACATAGGTGCTATTGCAGGTATGGTAACCGGTGGTGGTATGGTATTCTTATGGAAATTAGTTATTGCAAAGCTTGGCGGCGTATTTGCTATTTACGAGCTTCTTCCTGCATTTATAATTTCTTGTATCGTTATCGTGGTTGTATCATTACTTACACCCGCACCTTCTGCTGAAATTGAGGCAGATTTTGATAAGGTAAATAGCGGCGAGGTTATTGCTGAATAATACCGTTACTAAATATTAAAAGCACTTATAAAAGGCTGTTGAGTTTTCTCAACAGCTTTTTTGTATTATAAAGGTAAATTATCACATAATAACATAAACAATAAAAACGGGTGATAATTTGTCAGCACAAACTAACGATTACAAAGACCTACTAATATCAGGCATCCTCGAAAAAGACATTTCCCTTTTTAAAGAAATTCTTAAAAAGGATAGTGTTTTAAGGGTTAAACACATTAAAGCCAGAAACACCGTTCACTTTGATTGCGCCGTAATTTATTTAGACGGTATGGCAGATTCAATTCAGCTTAACGATGCGGTAGTGCGTCCACTAGTGGTGGTTGATACGCCCATGCATTCAGCAACAATAAGCGAATATATAGAAACACAGGTACTTTTTGCAAGGGATGTAAAGAAAAAACAAAACCTTGCCGAAATGCTTGAGGGCTTGCTTTACGGTGAAGCTATAATTTTAATCAATAATAGCAACATTGCCCTTTCGGTAGACATTAAGGGCTGGCGCACCAGAGGTATAAAAGAACCCGAAAACGAGCGTGTGCTGCAGGGTCCTCGTGAGGGGTTCGACGAAGCCGCTTTGCTTAACGTTGCTATGGTAAGCCGAAAATTACAAACCCCCGACTTTTGTGCAGAGGTAATGCGTGTAGGCAGAAGAACCTCTACATTAGTATTTATATGTTATTTGGATAGCTTAGCAGACCCTAAAACCGTAGCTGAGCTAAAACGCAGAATTAAAAAAATAGATATTGACGGCATTTTGGATTCCAACTACATTGCCGAGCAAATACGGGATTCAAAATACTCACTTTTTAAAACCTGCGGCACTACCGAGCGCCCTGACATTGTAGCGGCAAGACTACTTGAGGGCAGAATAGCGCTTATTGTAGACGGTACACCTATGGTATTAACTCTGCCATATCTTTTTTCTGAAAACTTTCAGGCAGACGAAGATTATTACCTTAATTTTTTAATTGCTACATCAGGCAGAATTTTAAGATATTTAAGCTTTTTTATAAGTATTAGCATTCCCGCAATATTTATAGCGCTTTCAACCTTTCACAAAGAGCTGTTACCTACGTCCTTAGCAATATCTGTGGCGCAGCTACGGGCAGGTGTACCTATCTCGCCCTTTGTAGAATGCATAATTATGATTTTTGTGTTTGAAATTCTAAAAGAAACAGGGCTTCGAATGGCGCAAAGTCTAGGCCACGCACTAAGCATAGTTGGCGGCTTGGTTGTGGGACAAGCTGCGGTAGAGGCAAGAATTATAAGCACACCAATGCTAATAGCGGTAGCACTTAGCGGCATTGCAGGGCTTATGATACCAAGGCTTAAAGCGGCGGTTTTTTATTTAAGATTTGTATTGCTTATTATGGCGGCATTATTCGGAATTTATGGGTATATAGCAGGCGTAGCGGTAGTGATACTGCATATAATTTCGCTTTCTTCTTTCGGGATAGATTATACCATATCTTTAAGAAAAGCCAGCTTTCAAAGCATTAAAGATACCGTTTGGCGAGCGCCTTGGAACAAAATGCTTAAACGACCCGACTTTAACAAAAACATTATTCGCCGTTCAGGAGAAAATTAGATGAAAAAAATAATTGCAGTTGTATGTAGCGTTATATTTTTTTGCATTTGTTTAAGCGGTTGCTCTATAAAAGGAAGCTCAGCCGCACGCACAAACGATTATCTTATTTCAGCATTGGGATTTGAGGAAAAAGGCAGTAAAATCACCGTTTTTGCCGAAGCGGTAATTATAAATACCGAAGATTTGTCCGCCGAAAAAAAGGTGGAAATTTTAGCGGGCACAGGCAAAACCGTGCAATCTGCCTTTAGCGATTTACAAAAAATGTCTGTTGAAGTAATGGAATTCAGCCATTGTGCCGTTGCAATTTTAGATGAAAACATTTCGGCAGATAGCTTTTCTCAAATTAACGATTATCTTTTAAACCTTGAAAAGCTTAATCTTTCTGTGCAATTAATCGCCTGCAATAATGTAGAAAGCTTGCTTTCGTGCAAGGCTAAAACTTCAATTGCGGTGGGGTACGATATTGTAAGCATTTTAAAAAAGGAAAGCTATATTACAGGCATTGAATATAAAAACCGCTTGTACGAAACTGCACTCGAAATGCAAAAAGCGTTGGATATTATAGCGCTTCCGTCAATCAATGTAAAGCATAATGAGTTTTTTGTAGATGGCTTATCAATTTTAAAGCAGGGCAAAACAACCCTAAAGCTTAATAAAGAGCAATCCGCCATATATGCAATAGCAACAGATTCGCAGGGCAAAGGAAAATTTATGTTAAACGAAAAAGAGTATAATATAAAATCTAACCTTACCAGCGGAAGAATAGAAAAGAAAAATCCAACCACCGTAATTTTAACCATAAATTTAAAAACAGATAAAAAAACTGAAGAAATAAAACAAGCTATAACCGAACTGTTTTTGCTTTCTAAATCTGTGAAAACAGATATTTTCGGCATAGGAAATATATTAGAACAAAAGCAACCGCAAATATTTGATACGGTTAAAAAAGATTACTATGAATACTATGAAAATACAACGCTTAAGGTGAGAATAAAATGAGTAGAAAAACCGTTTTTTTCACGCATACCTCGGTGGCATATGCTCTTTATATTTTAGGTAATGCGGTTATAATTATGCCTGTAAAAACCGCAAACGAGTATACATTTTTAGGCTACTTGGTAGCAGTAGCCCTTGCATTTATACTTCTATTCGCATTAACACCGCTTTTAAATAAAATTTTTATGGCAGACGTAAACACACGCTCTTCACCCAAAAGAATTTTATCTGCGTTAATTTATTTTATAACCGCATTGTTTGCACTTTGGTGCGCCGCCGACACCTTTCAAAGCTTTACTAACTTTGCGCATAAAATTATGTTGCCAAAAGCACCCGTTTTCTTTGCAATAACAATTTTTTTACTTGTTGTGTTGTATTTTGCCTTTCACAGACAAGAAAGCGTATTAAAATTTTGTATTTTGGCGTTTTGGTTAGTTCTTGTTGTAGTGATTTTTTTCTTTATAGCCTGCATTGCAAGATATAATTTAAGAAACATTTTTGTTTTTAAGCTGCCTAATATAAAGGAACTGGTTCAACAAACAACGCCGTACATTATTAATCCTGTAATACCTGCAATAATTTTGCCTGTTTATAATGCGCTTGTATTCAAAAAAGCTTCTTTTGCACCAATTTTCACAGGACTTGCTACAGGATTTTCAGTATTAGGTCTTTGCACAATAGGTTCGGTTTTACTTTTTGGTGCTGAATTTGCAGGACTCCTCGAATTTCCGTATGCTTCGGCAGTAAGCACCGTTACGGTTGGCAGACTTTTCACAAGACTTGATGAATTTTCTTACTTTGTATATTTTGTAACCTCCCTTATAAAAATAACATTGTGTATATTTGTGTTTTACACCTGCCTTAAAAAAACAAACACTGCTTTTAAAGGAGAAAACAAAAATGAAAAAACCAACCAACAAAAAATACAATGATGAATTAATGGATGTTTCATCCCACCCCACAGGCGGATTACCGCAAAACGCTTTTGAAATGGTTAATAATTATGGCACCTATGAAATTCAAGCTACGGCAGATACTGAAAATCAATACCCCGCCATAGCTCAAGGGTATAATAAAAAAATAATTAAGCACGATTGTGAAAACCCAAAAAACAAAAATAAAAAATCTTAGGTTTGCAAAAGGTCTTTAATATTACAAAACCTTGACAAATTACTCCAAAAGATTTATAATGCATTTGTGTAAATATGTAATTTTATTTTTTGGAGGATTTATTTAGTATGATCAGTGCAGGCGATTTTAGAAATGGCGTAACCTTTGAGGAAGACGGTAACGTTCTTCAGGTTGTTGAATTCCAACACGTAAAACCCGGTAAAGGTGCCGCTTTTGTAAGAACAAAAATTAAGAACGTAATCACCGGTTCGGTTATTGAAAAGAGCTATAACCCCACCGCTAAGTTCCCTACCGCTTTTGTTGAGAGAAAGGATATGGAATATTCTTATAACGATGGCGAGCTTTACTACTTTATGGATCAGGAAACATACGATATGGTTCCGATTAACGCTGGCGAGCTTGGCGATAACTTTAAGTTCGTAAAAGAAAACATGGTATGCAAAATTTTATCATACAAGGGTAAGGTTTTCGGTGTTGAGCCTCCTACATTCGTAGAGCTTCAGATTACACAGACCGACCCTGGTTTTGCTGGCAACACAGCTACTAATGCTACAAAGCCCGCAACTGTTGAAACAGGTGCAGAAATCCGTGTTCCTTTATTCATTAACGAAGGCGATATGGTAAGAATTGATACACGTACCGGCGAATACATGGAACGTGCATAAGGAGGATCCTAACTATGCATATTTGTGAAAAAATTGCTTATATCAAAGGTCTTGCAGAAGGTTTAGGAATTGACGAAGCTACAAAAGAAGGTAAGGTTCTTTCTGCTATTATAGATTTACTTGGCGATATTACCGAAGAAATCTGTGATATTGAAGACGGTTGCGATGAGCTTATGGAGCAAATCGACGCTGTAGATGAAGACCTTTCCACTTTAGAGGATATTGTTTACGAGGATGACGATTGCGACTGTGATTGCGATTGCGACTGTGATTGCGATTGTGATTGTGATTGTGAAGACGAGGTTTACGAAATTGAATGCCCCGCTTGCAATGACGTTATTTATCTCGATGCAGATATGCTCGAAGAAGAAGGCATGACCTGTCCAAACTGCGGTACAGAGCTTGAGTTCGATTTTGATTTCGATTGCGATTGCGATGATTGTGACTGCGATTGCGATTGCGAAGAAACCGAAGAATAATTAAAATTTTAAGGACTGCCTTTGGCAGTCCTTTTTGTTTGCTTAAATAAAAAAGTCTTCAAAAGAAATTCTTTTGAAGACCTTTTTTTAAAGACTTTTATAAAATTCTACGGCTAAACGGTCACATCTTTCATTTTCAGGATGACCCGCATGACCCTTTACCCAATTAATTGTAACATCATGCTTTTCTATAAGCTCAAGTAACCTTTCCCATAAATCAGGGTTAAGTGCCGGCTTTTTATCTGCCTTGCGCCAACCATTTTT
>JAZREW010000014.1:0-2929 GCA_045661005.1 Acutalibacteraceae bacterium
CACTTCTTATTTCATCTATAAGCGAAACGCTATCGTCCGCAAAGGTCATTTGCGAAAGCATATTAATTTTAGGTGTGCCTGAAACTGCAAAATAGCTATTCTCATCACTATCAAGCTTTGTAATAGAATGTTCGCCCGATATTAGTTTTAAAAGTGTGGTTTTTCCGCAACCGTTACGGCCAACAACTGCAATACGGCTGGTATCGTTAATTTCTATATTTACCGAGCTTAATATGGGCTCGCCCGAAAGCTCTACCACACCGTTTTGTATTTTTAGTTGCAAGAAAAACACCTCTTTTCAAAACATAACAAGACTATTTTAAACAATTATTTTAAAATAGTCAATACAAAAAATGCGGTCGGCAAAATACCGACCGCAAAAGATAACTATAAAAATGATTAAATAACTCTTACCTTGATTACGCCTTCAATAGCCTTAATTTCATCAGCTACTGTATCAACATCGGCAGCACCAATGTCAAGCATTGTATAAGCATAATCGCCACGTGACTTATTTAACATATTTTCAATATTAACACCGTCATCAGCAAAAATGCCTGCAATAGCAGTAATCATATTAGGAATGTTCTTATGAATTACGCAAACACGATGTTCGCCGCTTCTTGGCATTGTAACCTCAGGAAGATTTACAGAGTTTACAATATTACCGTTTTCAATGTAATCAATAAGCTCTTTAGCAGCCATAGAAGCACAGTTATCTTCAGACTCTGGTGTAGATGCACCAAGGTGAGGAATAGCAATAACACCGTCAACATCAAGAACCTCTTCTGTTGGGAAGTCAGTAACATAAGCTGCAACCTTACCAGATTCAAGAGCTGCTTTAATAGCGTCACTATTTACAAGACCTGCACGTGAATAGTTAAGAATTCTTACGCCGTCTTTCATTTTAGCAATGCTCTCAGCATTAATGAGATTTTTTGTATTATCGGTGAGCGGAACGTGAACAGTAATATAATCGCATTTTGGGAAGATTTCATTTATATCATTAATATAAACTGCATTGTGGTTAAGGTTCCAAGCTGATTTAACAGAAAGGTATGGGTCATAACCGTAAACCTGCATGCCAAGGTGGTTAGCCGCATTTGCAACCATAACACCAATAGCACCAAGACCGATAACACCTAAAGACTTACCCTTAATTTCAGGACCGCCGAAAGCACCCTTGCCTTTTTCAACAAGCTTGCCTACTGCATCGCCCTCACCCTTTAAGGTTTTAGCCCATTCAATACCTGAAATTACACGACGTGAAGAAATCAAAAGACCTGCAATTACAAGCTCTTTAACAGCGTTAGCGTTAGCACCGGGTGTGTTGAATACAACTATACCCTGCTCTGAGCAACGGTCAATCGGGATATTGTTGGTACCTGCACCAGCCCTAGCAATAGCCTTTAAAGACTCAGGAAACTCAACATCATGTAAAGCGGCAGAACGAACAATCGCACCATCTGCGTTTTCTACCTCTTCACCGATAGTATACTTATCATCAAATACTTCTAAACCGCTTTTAGAAATTTTATTATAGGTTTTAATCTTAAACATTATGCATTCTCCTCTTCAAACTTCTTCATAAACTCAACTAGCTTTTCAACACCCTCAATTGGCATAGCGTTGTAGATAGAAGCACGCATACCGCCAACTGAACGGTGACCCTTAAGATTTACAAAGCCAGCTTTCTTAGACTCTGCTACAAATTTAGCATCAAGTTCTTCGTTGCCTGTAATGAAAGGAACATTCATTAATGAACGGTCTTCAGGAACTACTGTACCCTTGAAAAGTTTGCTGTTATCAAGGAAATCATAAAGGATTTTAGCCTTTTTCTCGTTAAGCTCTTTCATAGCTTCAAGGCCGCCCATCTTCTTAATCCACTTGAATGTAAGACCTGCGATGTAAATTGTGTAGCAAGGTGGAGTATTGAACATAGAACCGTTTTCAGAATGTGTATCGTACTTAAGCATTGTAGGAGTAATATCCATAGCGTTGCCGATAAGGTCTTTACGGATGATTACAATAGTAACACCTGCAGGAGCTGCGTTCTGCTGAGCGCCTGCATAAAGCATACCGAACTTAGAAACATCAATCGGTTCTGATAAAATGCAGCTTGAAATATCAGCAATAAGCGGAACATCGCCTGTTTCAGGAAGCTGATTGTACTTAGTACCGTAAATAGTATTGTTCATACAAATGTGAACATAGTCAGCCTCGGGATCAAAATCAGCTGCTGTTGTCTTAGGAATGTAGCTGAATGTCTTATCCTTAGAAGAAGCAACTTCACGAGCAGCACCGTAACGTGCAGCCTCTTTATAAGCCTTATTAGCCCACTGACCTGTAATTATGTAGTCAGCCTTGCCGTTCTTTGTCATAAGATTAAGCGGAACCATTGCAAACTGTGTAGAAGCACCACCCTGTAAGAAAAGAACCTCATAATTATCAGGGATATTCATAATCTCTCTAAGGTCAGCCTCTGCCTCATCAAAGATTGCTTGGTACTCTTTTGAACGGTGAGACATTTCCATAACGGATTGACCGCTTTCACCAAATTCCATCATTTCTGCTGCTGCAGTCTTCAAAACCTCTTCAGGTAACATAGAAGGACCTGCACTAAAATTATAAACTGTTGCCATAATAATAACCTCCAAATATTTGGCGATAGTAAAACGCCCTTATTAAAATTTAACTTTATACCCTATTATATTCACTAAATTACATATTGTCAATAGGTTTGTTAAAAAATTAACAAACTTTTTTAATTTTTTTCTTTATGCCGTTAAAAGATTGTTATTTTTTTAACAATCATATTGACAAAATATTTCCTTTTGAATATAATATATGTCAAAGTCATATTTTTAATAAGGTGTTTAATAAATACCGTAATTTTTGGTGGTTATTATTATGGCAACAGTTTATAATT
>JAZREW010000015.1:0-6650 GCA_045661005.1 Acutalibacteraceae bacterium
GTTCTGGTGCGGTAATGTTTGTTACAACTTTACCATCTAAATCTAATTTATGCTCGATTTTAATATTTCCGTAAGGGGTGGGGTAGGTGCCTTTTGCCCATTTAAGACCGCTTAAATGTGGTTCTATTTTTACGGTTTTACAACCTGGCTCCAATATATTAATACCAAGTACACGCTCCATTAAAAATGGCACAGGTCCCGAAGACCAACCATGGCAAAAGCTATGGCGGAATCCCATATAACAATAATCACCAAAATCACCGTGAATATCTTTCATACCGTCGGGTGTAGGTTCGTCAATTTTACCGCTGTTTTCACTCCATTCGGTGTTGTAATCCTCCCAAAAGGTTGTTGCACCCTTATCAAGCATTGCTTTGTAATAGCTCTTTAAATATCCAAGCGCTTCTTCATCTTTATCAGCTAAAGCAATAGCTTTTAAAATAAAGTATGAAAGAAATGTTGAAAATCTTTTGTCACCGTCTTGTGTTATTGCATTATACGCATCGTTTTTATCCATCAAATCTGCTAGTGATAGAAAAGCCGCAATTTGCTTAGCATTACCGTAATCAGAAGTATTAGCCATGCTGGCGCTCTTTTTTCGGCACAATGCAGCTAATTCATCGTTTTTAAAATAATCACAAAGAATAGCACCGTCATTAAGCGCTAATTTTAAAAGCGCACGAACGCCATTTTTGTTGGCGGGATTATAAGTGGTTGGGTGGTCTAGGAAATAACTAGGTAAAGTGTCTTCGCCGGTATCAGACACATTATCGCAAAATAGAGTTAAAAGTCCTGTTATGTATTCTTTGTGTTCCTCTAAAAATTTAGGATTACCGCTAGACATATACCAATCTTTAAGTATCATAATCCACCACATTGAATAAGATGGCATATTGTTCATCCAATTTGGTAATGGTGTTTGTTTACAAATAAAATCAAGACTGGTTTCAACTATATCAACAGCACCGAAAATAGAACGAACGGTCATACTTTCGGGCATCATATCGCCAATCCAAACAAGGCGGTCACGCTTTATGCCGTCCCACACCATGTTTTGCAAGCATAGATGTGTGGTATAAGCGGCAGTATCGAAAATTTTATTTATTACTTCGTCGTTACATTCAAAACTGCCTTTATATTCAAAATTGTGCATTACAGAAACGGCAACCACATTTTTAAGCTTAATAATACTGCTTTTAGAAAGCAACTCGATTTTTACAAACCTAAAACCCGTTTGACCCCATTCATTATCGCTTAAAGCGGGAACAGGTACGGTAAATTGGCGGGGTGAATGGTCGTTACAAGCGCCTTTTTCGCCAATGTTACTATCAGCTTCGTTTAATGATTCGCCAAAAGTAATTTTAATTTCGGGGTCGAATTCACCGAAGTAACCATCGTCTGCAGTAGTGTAGTTTAAAATTCTTACACCGCCGTGAAGTTCAATACCAAAATCGAAAATTACATATGGATTTTCACTATTTTCAGTATTTCTAAAAGTAGTAAATTCTGTCTCACATAAATCTATTTGCAAAGCTTTTTGTTTCAAAAGAGAATTAATATTTTCAATATTGCCACCATATTTTACAATACGTTTAGGCATAAGAAATTTACGAATACGAGTGTCTTCGCCCACAAAGTTTAATGATTCATATATATTCACAGTATCACCTCAAGGCAATAATACAATAATTTTTCTGCTTTTTCAATACTTTTTTGTGTATACTTTTCTAAATTTGCCAGATAATACAAACAAGGAAAGTGATAATATGAATATAACACAAAAAGAATATGATAAAATTATAAAAAAGCTTTCACCGCCGTCACCAAAATTCAAAAATTTCATTTGGGCATTTTGTGTTGGCGGTCTAATTTGCGTGATTGGTCAGCTACTTACAGAGCTATACACATATTTAGAACTTACACCGAAGCAGGTTAAAATGGCAGTACCTGTTTCGTTGATATTTTTGGCGGCTTTGCTTACGGGACTAAAATTGTTTGATAAAATTGCAAAGCGTGCAGGTGCCGGAACTTTAGTACCAATAACAGGCTTTGCAAACGCTGTTGTTTCTCCTGCTATTGAATTTAAACGTGAAGGCTTCGTCCTGGGCGTTGGCGCCAATATGTTCAAAATCGCAGGACCTGTAATCGTCTATGGAGTGGTAGCTTCGGTGATTTATGGAGTTATTTATTGGATAACAACATTGTTTTAATTGTGTATGGTGACTTATATAGGTCACCATACTTTATTTGCTATAATAATTTTATTGAATAGTATTTTTCTTTTTATTGCTTTATCTGTTGTTTGAATATATAATTGAAGATGAAAGACTCGGATTTTATAATAAAGTTTGGGGATGTCAACCGTAATGATATAGTTGATGTTGTTGATTTGGTACGACTTAAAAAATACTTAGTCGGTATTACAGCTTTAACGGGAAAAGGCACGGAGGCTGCTGATATCGATGAAAATGAAGTTGTTGATGCAATGGACCTTTTGTTATTAAGAAAAATTTTATTAGGTGCAATGTGAGGTGCTATAAATGAAAAAAATATTTTTAAGATTTCTTTTTTTGCTTTCTATAATAGTTTTGTCTTTTAACCTGACGGGATGTAAAAAAACCGAAGCAACACCAATTTTGAAGGTTGTTGTGGATGCATCAAATGGAGGTATTAGCGTATTGCCAAATTATAAATATTACATTGTTTATGATAATGGAGATACTAAAAAGACCGAGGCATTTTCACGTGTAGACACTGAACAATATGCCTTTAATCCTAATGCGGAAAAAAATCTTGAACCATATTTGCACGACATTGATATGTCAATAGAAAAAAACAAGTCAATAAACGATGCTGCTAAAAGTATTAGCACCATTATTTCTAAAGAGAAGGATATATTTGTCGGCGGAGCAGGAACACTGTACATTGTAAACGATAAATATTATTTTACGGTTTATTTAAAGGAAAGATCAAATGATGTTTCGGTGGGATTATTTGAATATTATTTATCAGATAATTCTATTAGCAAAGTAGCTGGTTTTGACAACGATATTTCTCACATTCAGTTGTTTGACGAATAAGCGATAGTAGGAGAAAAAATTTAGTCTTCTTGTCTCTGGAGAACAATTACGGTCATAGATGTTGACTTATGTGTGAATTAAGATGAATTTGTAAATATGGTAGTTCTTATATTGCTTAGAAAACTTAATTTAAAAACAGGTGACATGTATGCATATCAATAAAAAATATTTAATCTGGATTCTTATTCTAATTATCGTATTAATACTATCGGTTTTTGCATTAAGGATGATATATCGTTATACAAACAAGCCGGTTTATAATATTACCGCCGAAATAAGTGGTGGCTGGATATGGGAAAAACAAGAAGTGCATTATATCCTGTATAAAAACGGCGAATACGAAAAAGTTGATGAATACGATAAAAAAGATATAGAAATTTATGATTTGCAAGAGTAAGAGAAAATTTCTAACAATCAATACGCAAAATATGCCGAGGAAATTATTGATTGGTGTAAGGATAAAGGTTTAGCGTACGATAAACTTTTTATCGTGAATGATTATTTGTTTACCGTAAAAAATTCTTCACAATCTTTGTATAATACTACTTTGTATAAATTTCAAACAAATGGTAAGGCAAAAAAGATAGCGGAATTCACGGAATCAAATATTTCGCATATCCAAATGATTGAGGAATAATAATTGGAGCAATCTTTAATGAAAATGAAACGATGTTTTAGCTTTATAATTTTTATTTTAATAATTGTTTCTATATCTTTTTCCGGTTGTGGTTTGGGTAATGATTTTAACAAACCAATGTTAAAAGTTATTACAGAAACTCGTGGTTCTTGGATAAGTGAAGGAACAAAACATTATTATACTGTATATGATAATGGCACTATTGAGGAAACAGAGAAAATTGAAGCCACAGAAACAGAGATTTACGATTTATATAGTATTGAAGAAATATTAAAGGCTAATCCAACAAAAACTGATGATATTCCTATATATTCAAGTGAAATAATCGGAATCATTAATGAAATGGAAAATAGTCTTGTCGGAAAATATTTTATAGTAAATGATAGATATTTCTTCAGTACGACAATAAGTGAAATGTCTGCTAAAGATTATGCTTCATCATTATTTGAATATTTACCTGATAGTAATGGTTCTGAAAAAATCATGGATTTTCAAGATGCCTATGTAACAAATTTAGAAGTTATTTCATAGTTTCCTTTATAATTGACAATATATTATGCTGTTTATGGTGATATATATGTCATTTCAAAAAAATTGTGAAAAGAAATTATTTCAAACAGGAATATTGTGCAATATAGATTTATTGTAAATATTTTTGAAAACTAATGGCTCCTACTTGACCACAAGCAGAGGGATTTATGCTTGCGTTGGTGCTAATATGTTCAAAATCGCAGGACCTGTAATCGTTTACGGTACGGTTGCGAGTGTGGTGTATGGCTTGATTTATTGGATAACGACATTGTTTTAATGAATACTACTGGCACGACCGTAGTTATGATTATTCTTCAAAACAATTATAAGTTTCAAGAATGTATTTTCCGGTTTCGTAAAGCAAATCTACCGCTTTTTTCTTTAAATCCAAAGAGGGACTTACAAGTTTTGTAACGGTTTTGCCGTCATGTTCCCAAGGTTTGCGATTGTAGGGTATATTATTTTTATGAAGTAGGGTGTATGACGCTTCGAATGTAAAATATCCATCATAATTAACATCAATTAGACCTTGCATTATGGAATCAAAATTTATTATTCCCGAAAAAGGCCAACTATGGTGGTGGCAATCGCCAAAATTATCAGAAATATGTAAACCTTTAAGTTTATTGCCAAGTGTGACAATGTTTTGGTATTGACCGATTTCTCGGGCTACAGGGTCAATGTTACCATGGGCTGTATCCCAACAGGCAGCAAGTAACGGATGATTTATATAATCAATAAATTCTCTTAAATCCTTGCCGGTTGAAAAATTGTATTTAAAACTATCCCAATTTTCTGTCATAATTGTGATATTGTGTTTTTCAGCTAAATAAAGAATATCACTGTAAAACATTTTGTTGTATCTATAAAGTTCTTCCACAGAAAATTTTTCACTGCAACAAGCGTGAACAACAATTCGCTCAATGCCGAGAATATGACAAATTTCGATAGAACGTAGAATAGCACGGATGTTAGCCCTATAAGTTTCGTCATGGTGATTTTCAAATGCGGCAAAAACGGGGTTATGTAAGCAAGGTGCGTGAGAAACAGCATATTTAATACCTGCAAACTCTGCGGCATTTCCCCAATCGTCTGCAAGGCGTTTGTAATCATCATCATTATCGCTGAAAAATTCAGGAATCGTACCTGTTTGTTCTAAGTTTATATACCTAAACTTTGAGTCTTTAAAATTTTCTACAGTCTCTTTAATTGACGACACATAAAATTTATAATCGCCCGTAGATGTAGCGAGTTTCATAATTTTAACCTCTTTTATTCTATATATTGAATTCTGTAAACGAGTTATCAACCAAAGCGATAATTTTATCAAAGCCAATATCTTTAAGATACTTCTGTGTATGATCAAACGCAAAATCAAGTGTGTCAATGCTATGGCTGTCGGAAGAAAGAATAATAGGCGCATTATTCTTTCTTAAAATGTGGAGCAGGTTTTCAAAAGGATAAACAGTTGTTCTAAGACCTCTCGCAATGGCACCGGTGTTAATTTCAAAAATCGAACCGCTTTTAAGCGCTTCTTTTATATATTTTTCGGATATTTTTATATAGTCAGTATTGCCCAAAAACAAGGTTTCGCCCACTTGGTCAAATTTCGTTATTAAATCAAAATGACCGATAATGTCGGGTTTTCTCGTTTTTATATACTTACAAAAATTATTATAATAAGACTCAGCAAACGCTAAACAGTCATTGCCGAATGCTTCAAGGCATTTTTTAAAATAATCATAATTCGAATCAATAGGATAATAATTATTATTACGAAAACTATAGTGGGAAGAACCGATAATATAATCAAAATCATTGCGGTTTAGGGGAGCGAAAGCATCTTCTTCAACACCTAAATATATTTGTATTTGGTTTTTATATTTTTCTTTAAGTTTTTTTATTTCATTTATATAACCCGTTTGGTCTTTCATACAGTAACGTAAATCATAAAAGGTATATCCGTGGTCAGAAAAACCGATGGAAATAAAGCCTTTTTTTATAGCTTCCAATATAATTTCTTCAGGGGTGTTTTTGCCATCGCTGAAAGTTGAGTGTATATGATAACTATACATTGTTATGGTTCCTCTCATTTCTGTTCTTTAGTTTAATGATTTGTGAAATTACAAAATCCACACCCAAAGTTTTAATAAGCAAACCTATAAATGAAGAAATCAAAATTACAAAATTGGATAAAAGACCGCCTACAATTACGATTAAAACATCGGTAATAAGCAGTGCTCTGCCAATTTTGAACTTTAAAAATTTTTGAATTATTAGGGCGATAACATCGGTACCGCCGGAACTTGAACCTACATAAAACATAATTCCGCTGGCAATTGCAATGAAGAACGCACCTATAACCGCAGAAATATATTGGTTTTGAATTATAGGTTCTTTTA
>JAZREW010000016.1:0-5396 GCA_045661005.1 Acutalibacteraceae bacterium
CTTTTTGTTGCAAAAAAAAATCCGCTGTGCTATACTGTTGTTGAGAATTTACTTAAAGGAAGTGCGTAACATGAAAAAATTTCTGTTGCCCGAAAATGGTCAATTCTATAAAGCAAATCTTCACTGTCATTCTACCATTTCTGATGGTGGTCTTACCCCAGAAGAGTTAAAGAAAATATATATGGAAAAAGGTTATTCTATAATTGCTTTCACCGACCATAATATTTTAATTCCTCACAAAGATTTAAATGATGAAAACTTTTTAGCGCTTCACGGCTTTGAATTTGATTTTAAAGAAGAAGGTATTGATTGGCATTATGCTAAATCCTGCCATATTTGTTTTATAGCTCCTAACGCTGATGATGCACTTCAACCTCCTGCTTCTGAATATACATTAAATACCGCATCGCAACATCTTGACGAGGTTATATATGATAAAACCGAACCACCATTTACACGTGAATATTCGGCTGAAAATATAAACTTTTTAATGCAACGTTACCGTGACAGAGGGTATTTTATTACATATAACCACCCTACATGGTCAGGCGAAAGCTACCCGCAATACTGTAGTTATAAAGGTATGCACGCCTTTGAAATTCATAATACCATAAGCTTTACAACCGGCTATGTTGATTATAACCCAAGAGTTTATGACGACATTCTGCGTAACGGCAACCATATTTTTGCAATTGCGGCAGACGATAACCATAACCTTGAACCCCGTGATTCTGTAAGATGGGATTCTTTTGGCGGTTATACCATGATAAAGGCAGAAAAGCTTGATTACAACACTATAATGGATGCATTATTCAAGGGTAATTTCTATGCTACAACAGGACCCGAAATCCACTCACTTTGGGTAGAAGATGGTTATGCACATATCACCTGTTCTAATGCTGTTAAAATTTATTGCAACTCAGGTCAAAGATATCAGCGCGCAGAAATCGCCAAGAAAGGCGAATTTCTTAACGAAGCTGTGTTTGAAGTGCAAGAGTGGGATAAATACGTGCGCTTTACCGTTGACGATGAGCACGGAAAACACGCTAATACAAATGCCTATCTTGTAGAAAATATATTAAAATAGGTGAGAATTATGATTAAATCGTTTAATGTTGATTTTAATTGGCTTAACGGTATGTATGCTCCTCCTTCAGCTTTTTGCGGTGCTGACGCCGCTACTTTGGCAGAATGGTATGAAAAAATGGGCTGTGACAATTTTTGGACCTTTGCAGTTTCCTACAACGGTTACGCTTGGTACGACAGTAAATATTCTCCTAAAATCGAAGGGCTTAAAGGTAATTTCACCAAGGACTGTGTAGAAGAAGGTCACAAGCGCTTTATGAGTGTATTTGCCTATCATTGTTTAGCCGCTAACCCTGTAATAGAGAAAAAATATCCTGAATGGTCAAGGCACCGCGAAGATGATTGTTTTAACCTTATCTTCTGCGAAGAATATATCGACCTTTTCTGCAAAATGATAGCCGAAAGTATCGCTGAATGTGATTATGACGGGCTTGTTATTGACTGGTTCAGATGCCCCCACAACCGCGATGCCGAATGGACACCTAAAGAGCAACAGGAATTTAAAATGCTAATGGGATATGATTGGGACATTGATATATCCAAGGCAGAAATTTGTGAATACGAAAAACGCAGTATTGAAAGAGCTTGGAAAAAAATCAAGGCAACCGTGGTTTCGGTTAAGGATATCCCTATTTGGACAAATCAACCTTTTGAAGAACCTGATGACCCTATTTGGAACGGCAATATTTTAATGAAAGAGGCAGACTATATCTTAAACGAATCACCTAAACTTGAATTGCTTGAATGGCTAAAAGCTGAAAGCGGAGAAAAAACCGTTATAGTTCAGAACTTGTGCGGCTGGACAGAACACAGTATGGAAGATATGAAGAATTTTGACTTTAAGGACCTTGGATTTTTCGGTTTTGCGGCAGCAGACCCCGAAACATGCCTGCCATTCACAAATATAGATTCTGCTTTAAAAAATATACATAAATATCCTGTTCCAAAACACGAAAACATAGAAAAATGTATTTCAGAACAAGTAAACTCAAATATTAAAAACATAAAAATCATAAAAGAAATGTTTAAGTAGTGACGATTCACGTGTCAAGAATATGATGGTATACACCTGTGCAAATTGTTATGAAATATGCACACTTACATATTCTTTTAAATTAATATGCTGGATTATCATTCCCTATATACCATTAAATATATCATCTCGATTACCCAAATCAATATTTTATATAGTATGTAAAATATGTTTATTGGGAAAAGTAAACACATTAGTAGTATAACCAAATAGTCACGTTCCTTAATTATTACATGCTTATATTTACCACAACTTTCGCATAAACATAATTCTTTAGAAAGCACATATTTTCGCTTTTTATGGTTTGTGCCATTTTCCTTATTCCAACAATCTAAACAAATTTCTGACATTATTATCACCTCTTTGAATATTATAGGTCAATTTCACCCTATTTTCAATAGGGAAATTTGCCATAATATTTTTGGTGATATTATGAACAGATTGAAAGAATTGCGCAAAGAAAAAGGTTATACCCAAATAAAAATGCAACACTTGACAGGCATTGACCAAAGCGATTATTCCAAACTCGAAAGCGGTAAAAGATATTTTACCTTTGAACAGTGCAGAAAATTGGCGGTTGCATTAAATACCAGTATGGATTATTTGGCAGGTTTAACTGATGAAAAAAAGCCATATCCTAAACATAAATAACAATTCAAATAACCAGCAAACGAACGGAAGGCATAACTCCTTCCGTTCGTTTGCCATTTAAATAGCAAAATATGAACAAAATGTAAAAGGTCAGGGAAAGTCAAACTTTTTTTGAAAAAGGTATTGACTTTTGGAAAAAAGTGCATATAATAATAGTTGTTAGCACTCGATGCGTTAGAGTGCTAAAACGCAAAAGAGGTGATACAGAATGGAGCTGACACCAAGAAAACAGGCGGTTTTAAAAGCTATAGTTAAAGCTTATATTGAAACCGGCGAGCCTATAGGTTCTAAAAACTTGATAGCACTTTTAGAAAATGCCCCCTCTTCTGCAACACTTAGAAACGAAATGAGCGAGCTGTGTGAACTAGGCTTTTTACAACAGCCGCACACCTCGGCAGGCAGAATCCCAACCAGCAACGGCTATAGACTTTATGTTGATTCGCTTATGCAACAGCATCCCCCAACAAAAGAAATTGCAGAGTTTATAGATTCGGGACTTGGTGATATTCATTGCGAGCCTGAAAGCATTCCCGTTGCGGCGGCTCAGGTATTATCACAACTTACAGGTTTGCCCGCAATTGCTTGTTTAATCACCAAAAATCCACCTAAAATAAAACGGATTGAGTTGTTGCACATTAGTCGACTTTCGGTAATGCTTTTAATTGTTACAGATGACGGCAGAACACGTAACCGAATTTTTCGTCAAAGCAACGATTTTACAGAAGAGTTTAAATCTCGGTTTTTTAGCATTATTGAAAAACGAGTAAAGGGCAAACGCATAAGCGAGCTTACAAAAGCTTATATGCAGAGCGTAATAGCCGAAACCGGCATATACTCTTTAGAGCTTTTACCCATACTTACTGCTGTTTTTGAAACGGTTGCTGAAATAGAAGAAACCGACCTTACTTTACGTGGCGAAAATGCACTTTATAATGTATGCGGTAACGAAGAAAAGGCGGCAAAAATACTTACACTTATAAAACAGCGTGACCCAATAGTTTCAATTCTTGAAAATATTGAAGACGGTGTTGGCGCAGTTTTCGGCGCAGATACAGGCTATGGCGAACTTAGTACCGACACACTTGTAGCGGCCAAATGGTGTGATAATTCAAAATACCAAGGTTATATAGGTGTTATAGGACCAAACAGAATGTCATACGAGCAGATAATGCCCGTTACACAATATACAGCCAAAAGATTGACAGAAATTATGACAGAAGCACAAAAGGATATGGAGGATTGATTTTTTTGGCAGAAGAAACCAAGAAAACTGAAGGCACAGCTGAAGAAAACACTAAAGAAAAAGAAGCTTCAGCGAAGCCTGAGAAAAAAGAAAAGAAGTCTAAAGGTGCGGCAGAAGTTGAAAAACTAAAGGCAGAGCTTGAAAGCAAAAACGATTTGTTGCTAAGAACCGCCGCCGAGTTTGATAACTTTAAAAAACGTACCGAGCGTGAACGTGCAAGCGTTGCAGAATACGCAAAAGCTAATGTGATTAAAGAGCTTTTACCCATACTTGATAACATTGACCGTGCCGCTATGCTCGAAGATAAAACAAGTCCCGACTATATAAAGGGTATTGAGCTTATAGTAAAGCAGTTTGAAGCTTTAGGCGGAAAACTTGGCATTGTTGAAGTAGCTCAGGTGGGAGACACTTTTGACCCCAACTGTCAAGAAGCAGTAATGCACGTTGAAGATGATCAGCTTGGTGAAAACGTTGTAGCCGAAGTTTTGCAAAAAGGCTTTAAAATCGGCGATACTGTTATAAGACCGGCTATGGTTAAAGTAGCTAATTAATAAATTTTAAAAATTATATTACATTTGGAGGAAATAAAAATGGGAAAAATTATTGGTATAGACTTAGGTACAACTAACTCTTGCGTAGCAGTTATGGAAGGCGGCGAGCCTGTAGTAATCGCTAACGCAGAAGGCGCAAGAACTACACCTTCAGTTGTAGCTTTCTCTAAAACAGGCGAAAGAATGGTGGGTCAGGTTGCAAAGCGTCAGGCTATCACTAATCCTGACAGAACTATCAGCTCTATCAAACGTGAAATGGGTACTTCTTACACAGTAGCTATTGATGATAAGAACTACACCCCACAAGAAATTTCTGCTATTATTTTGCAGAAGCTAAAAGCAGATGCTGAGGCTTATCTCGGCACAACCGTAACAGAGGCTGTTATTACAGTTCCTGCTTACTTTACCGATGCTCAGCGTCAGGCAACTAAGGACGCAGGTAAAATCGCAGGTCTTGAAGTTAAGAGAATTATAAACGAGCCTACTGGTGCTGCATTGGCTTATAGTATTGATAAAGAAGATGACCAAAACGTTATGGTTTATGACCTTGGTGGCGGTACTTTCGACGTATCTATCATCGAAATGGGCGACGGCGTTCAAGAAGTTCTAGCTACCGCAGGTAACAACCGTCTCGGTGGTGACGACTTTGATAAGCGTGTTATGGACTATATCGTAGCAACCTTTAAGGCTGAGCAAGGCATCGATTTATCAGGCGATAAAATGGCAATGCAGAGACTTAAAGAAGCTGCAGAAAAAGCAAAAATCGAGCTTTCAGGCGTTACATCTTCTGCAATTAACCTTCCCTTCATCACAATGACTGAAGCAGGTCCTC
>JAZREW010000017.1:0-41972 GCA_045661005.1 Acutalibacteraceae bacterium
AAATTTCAGAAAAGAATATAACTGTGTGGATGTCAAGCGGCAGAGACCAGGCAAACATAATGAAACGAATCATAGATTCCGATTTCAAGCTGAAATATGATGTTTCGGTTGATTTGAAATTGGTTCAAAACGCTTCGGTGCTAAGTGCTTTAATTGCAGGGAAGGGTCCTGATGTGGCATTGGAATTGCTTGCCGCAAACCCTGTTGATTATGCAGTAAGAAACGCTTTAGTAGATTTAAAGCAATTTAAAAATTATGAAGATATTTCAAATAGATTTTATGACTCGGCAATAGAACCCTTTAGCTTCAACGGCGGGGTTTATGCATTGCCTGAAAAACAGTCCTTCCCAATGCTTTTTTATCGCACAGATGTGCTTGAAGAGCTTAATATTGAAATACCGAAAACCTGGAAAGATGTAGCAATTTGTTTGACAGAGCTTACAAATGCTAATATGGAATTTGGTGTTTCTTGTGCCGATGCCGACAGTACGCTTTCTACAATGTCAATGTTCCTTTATCAAAACGGCGGTGAGCTTTATGTAGACGGCGGCAGAAAAAGCGGTCTTACAAATGATAGTGCGTTAACTGCATTTAAACAGTTAACCGACCTTTATACAAGCTATAAGCTGCCATACGCATTTAATTCGCTAAACCGTTTCAGAAGCGGTGAAATGCCGTTGGTTATTGCTGATTATTCACTTTACAATCAGTTGTGCATCTCTGCACCCGAAATCAACGGTCTTTGGGGTGTTTCAACGGTGCCGGGAAATATTGATGAAAATGGTAATATTAACCGTTCTGTTGCAGGCACCGTTACAGGTTGTTCCATAGTGTACAACTCTAAAGATAAGGATTCTGCTTGGAAGTTTATTGATTGGTGGACATCTACTGAAACACAGGCAGATTACGGATTGCAGATTGAAAGCTTACTAGGCCAAGCGGCAAGATATCCTACCGCTAATATAGAAGCGTTAAAACTTTTGCCTTGGTCTGACAGCGAGTTAGCACAGCTTACCGAACAGCAACAGTATGTTAAAGCTGTTCCGCAAGTGCCTGGTAGTTATTTCACTTCACGCCATGTTTACAATGCGCTTAGAAGAGTATTGACTTACGGTGATGACCCGAGACAAACACTAATAGATTATGCGGATTATATTGACGAAGAAATTAAAACCAAACGTGATGAGTTTGGTTTGGATTAAAGGGGGTTAAATGATGAAAAAGATAGATTTTTCATACACTTGGAGTCAAATGAAAAAGAAAAAAGCCGGTTATGCATTTGTGGCTCCCTTTATGATTTTGTTTATTATTTTTACAGTAATTCCTGTAGCAATATCAATTTTTTACAGCTTCACATATTATAATGCGTTAGAAGCTCCACGTTTTATCGGACTTGATAATTATATGAGATTATTTCTTAAGGACGATGTTTTTATTATTGCAATTAAAAACACTTTGGTTTTTGCGGTAATTACAGGTCCTGTAAGCTATATTATGTGTTTACTGTTTGCTTGGTTTATTAACGAGCTAAGCCGACCTCTGAGAGTTTTATTCACAATAATTTTCTACGTACCCTCTATTTCGGGCCAGGCTTATACAATATTCTCTATAATTTTTAATAGTGACCGTTATGGTCTTATGAACGGACTTTTAATTAAATTGGGCTTTTTAACCGAACCTATAGCATGGTTTCAGGATACACGTTATATGATGGCAATTATTATAGTGGTATCCTTGTGGATGTCGCTGGGTACCAGCTTTTTGTCCTTTATAGCGGGTCTTCAGAGTGTGGACCGTTCTTTATATGAAGCCGCCGCTGTTGACGGTATTAAAACCCGTTGGCACGAGCTTTGGTATGTAACATTACCCGCTATGAAGCCACAGCTTATGTTTGGTGCGGTAATGGCTATCACATCTTCCTTTGCGGTAAGCGGTGTTTGCAATACATTGGCAGGCTTCCCGTCTACCGATTATGCGGCGCATACTATCGTGGCTCATTTGCAGGATTACGGTCAGATAAGATTTGATATGGGCTATGCTTGTGCAATCGCAACATTACTTTTTATTATGATGGTTGGCGCTAACAAGCTGGTTAATATATTGCTAAGAAGGGTGGGCGAATAATATGAAAATTAAATCCCATTCTTCAATAGCCAGAAAAAGAATATCACGTTCGGTTGGCGGAGATATAGCAATTTATGGTTTTTTAATTATTATGGCTATTTTTCTTATGTTTCCGCTTGTGTACATAATAAGTAACTCGTTAAAGCCGTATAACGAATTGTTCATTTTCCCGCCAAAGCTATTTGTAACTAACCCAACGGCAGATAATTACCTTGATTTATTTACCGTAATGTCTTCTTCTTGGGTGCCGTTTTCAAGATATTTGTTAAACACATCTTTTATAACGGTTGTAGGTACATTAGGTAATCTTATTTTTGGTTCAATGGCGGCTTTTGCTATTTCAAAAATAAAGTTTCCGGGTTGTAATTTTTGTTTTAAGCTTATAGTTTTATCACTTATGTTTTCAACCTTAGTTACAGAAATACCCAACTATTTAATAATTTCAAAATTCGGTTGGATAGATACTCATCTGGCAGTTATAGTGCCTGCCTTTGCTTCAAGCCTTGGCATATATCTTATGAAACAGTTTATAGACCAGATTCCCGATACATTAATAGAGGCGGCGCAAATAGACGGTGCAAATTCTATGAGGGTTTTCTGTTCAATTATACTGCCATCGGTAAAGCCGGCGTGGCTTACTGTAATTATTCTTTCGGTTCAGTCTCTTTGGAATAGCACAGGCGGTAAATTTATTTACAGCGAACAGCTCAAAACCTTACCTGTTGCTATGAATGATATAGCCGCAGGCGGTATTGCACGTTCGGGCGTTGCAGCCGCAATTTCTGTAGTTATGCTTAGTGTTCCTGTAATCACATTTATTTTGGCACAAAGTCAGGTTGTAGAAACAATGGCTACATCCGGTATGAAGGAATAGGGGGCGTAAATATGAAAAAGATACTTGTATTTTTATTGATTTTAGTATTAAGCTTTTCTTTTATTTTCCCCGCAAGTGCTAAAAGCTACAGTTCTTATAATTATAACTCTAAGGGCGAGGCTATAAAATCACCTCATCCGTACACACCTGTAAAGGAAATAAGCGGAATTGATATTGGTGTAGGCGAGTTTTCAAACCCTTCGGATATTTATCGTGATTATAACGGCAATATATATATTTGCGATAGCGGTAATAACCGAATTGTAGTGCTTAACAGCGATTTTACCTTTAAACAGGAAATCACCGAGATTACTGTTGGTTATTTTACAGAAAAGCTCAATAACCCAAGCGGTGTGTTTGTGGACCCCAATACTAACCTGCTTTATATTGCTGATACCGATAACGCAAGAGTTCTGGCTTTGGACGAAACACTTACAACAGTTATACGTGTTGACAGACCGTATCAAAAAGGCGTTGTAGACGATGACTTTATATTTGCGCCCACTAAGGTAGCGGTTGATAACGGCGGAAGAATATTCGTTGTATCAAAAAATACCTATGAGGGTCTTATGCAGTTTGATTCTAAGGGTGAATTTTTAGGCTTTGTGGGTGCAAACAAGGTTTCTATTTCACCTATAGAATATTTTTGGAAACGGCTTTCAACAAAGGCGCAATCATCAAAGCTACAGCTTACCTTACCTACGGAATTTTCTAACCTTGAAATAGATTCTGACGGATTTATTTACACCACCACAAGCATAATAAGCGAAGACGGTGCTGATATTCTTATAAGAAGACAAAATCCATCCGGTGAGGATGTGCTTAAAAAGAGCGAATTTTTATCGATTGCGGGTGATATTGATTATTCGACAGATACCACAAGCACTTCTAAAATAGGTCCTTCAAGCTTTGTGGATGTTGCGGTTGGCGACCACGGCATATATAGCGCACTTGATACCAAGCGAGGCAGGATTTTCACCTATGATTTCGAGGGTAATCTTTTATACGTTTTCGGCGGTGACGGAAACAACGGTAACGATTTAGGATGCTTTTTTACCCCAATTGCTATGATTAAAAGCGGTGAAGATTTTGCTGTTCTTGATATGTATAAAGCTACAGTAACAATTTTCGCCCCCACAGAATACGGCAAGCTTATAAATGAAGCGGTAGCTTGCAATTATAATGGCGATTATGATGATTCTGCAAAGATATGGGAAAAGGTAATACGTCTTAATTGCAATTACGAACAAGCGTATACAGGTATGGGTATTTCTCAGTTGCGTTCGGGCAACTACAAAGAAGCAATGAAAAACTTCAAGCTTGGTGCTAACAAATACTACTATTCAAAAGCCTTTAAAGAGTATAGGCAAGGCTGGTTAGAATCTAACTTTATATGGGTGGTTTTAATTGTTGTTACCGCCCTTGTGCTACTGTGCGTAGGAATAACATATTCAGAAAAACGCAGAATAGCCGGCAAGCATACGGTTTTAGATAGCAGTATTAAATATGTTTTTTATTCGGTTTCGCATCCGTTTGACGGATTTTTTGAAATGAAACGCAGAAAAATGGGTAGCCTTAAAATTTCTGCAGTAATTCTGGCTTTATTAATATTATGCTTTGTTATTAAAAATCAAATGACAGGGTTCCTTATTAATAATACCGATTTATCTGATTTTAATATTTTCAATGAAATAGTAAAGGTTTTAGGGCCGTTTTTGCTTTTCTGTATTATAAACTGGTGCGTAACAACCCTTATGGACGGTGAGGGCAGGCTTGTAGAAATTATAAACTGTGTTGCTACTTGTCTTATACCTTTAATAATTTCTATTATTCCGTTAACAATTCTAAGTAATATTATAACAATGGAAGAAAAAGCATTTTATTATGTTTTGTTATCCTTAGTTATTGCATATTCGCTATTCTTAGCGTTGGTAGGAATAATGGAAACCCACCAATATTCTTTTGGTAAAACATTGCTTTCAATAATTATAACTATTATTGGAATGGTTATTACAATATTTATAATTTTGCTTTTTGTAAATCTTATAAACACATTGTTCGATTTTTGTGTAAAGATTTATAATGAGGTTGTATTAAGGTAGGAGGAGAAGATTATGAAGATTAAATGCAAAAAAATCGCAAGTTTTCTCCTTTCTGCGATGTTGATTTTTTCTACAGCTTCGGTAAGCTTTAAAAGCTATGCCGAAAAAATTGAAGACGTAAAAATATCAGCCGATTACAGTTATAGCGAAGCTGAAAATATAGCTATAGCTAATGGCTTTGCCCCTGTTTTAAACAATCAGAATTTCACTTTATACTATAAAGCCGAAACATCTGAAATGGCGGTTTACAACCGCAATAATAATGAGGTTTTATATTCTAATCCGCAGGATATACCCGAGGATGTGACGGGTCTGGCTTCGCATAGATTGAAATCTCAGCTTTACGTTACATACTATGTAAATAATACGCAGGCTAAATATTTTTCATCTTATTATGACTGTGTTAATTTTAACCAAAACACAGCCGAAATTAAGGACAATACACTTGTTGTTGAATATGTATTCGGTAAGGAAAGCTATTCAAAGGAAATGTTGCCTATAGCTATTCCAAAGGATAAATATGAAGAAAAGATTTTGCCAAAGCTTACAGATGCGGACAAGGAAATACTTGAAAACGCATATAAGCTTACCTCTATTAAATCTGCAAAGACTGATGTGGCACGCAACAAGCTTATAGAAAGATACAAGAACATAGAAAAAACCGACCTTTATGTGCTTGACAGATATATACCCGATTACGAGGTAGAGGCGGTTTATAAATCACTTTTCAAGTATTACACCACAGAAGATTTTAAAGAGGATAACGGAGCGGCAGGCGGCACTACTGAGGTGGCGAATGATTCTATAACCTTTACGCTTTCGCTTTGTTACAGTTTAAGAGAAAACGGGTTAACCGTTTCGCTGGATTGCTCACAGTTAACGGTTAGCGAAAACGCAGATATAGATTCTGTAGCAATTTTAGAATTTTTTGGTTGCGGCGGAAAAGCGGATTCGGGTTATTCCGTTATTCCTGACGGCAGCGGCGGTGTGATTAATTTTAACACCAATAAGCCTTGGGCTAGCGAATATTCTGCCAGAATTTATGGTGACGACGGTGCAATAAGCTACACTAATTCTGTTGAAAACAAGAAAAGTGTGCAGCTGCCTATGTATGCCATAGCAAAAAACGAAAGCGGAATAATTGCGGTTGCAAGTAAGGGTGCCGGCATATGCAGTATTATTTCTGATATTGCCGATGATATAATACCCTATAATAAAACTGCTTTTTGTGCAAATGTATTCAGCTTTGATAAAATGTATGTTTTAAATCCTGAATATGGCGGCGGTATGTCTGAGGTTTATGTGCGTGAGGCTGAGCCGTATTCAGAAAATATTGAAATTAATTATTTCTTTTTAGAAAAGAATAAAAACACATATGCAAATATTGCCGAGTATTACCGAAATATGCTAATAAAAAATGGCACACTATCGCAAAAGGTCAACGGTGAAACTCCCTTTGTTTTTGAATTGGTTGGTGCGGTTGATGTAAATAAGCATTTTTTGGGTATTCCTTATAAAGGATATGAGGTTTTAACATCCTTTGAGCAGGCAGAAGAAATAATAGAAGCTTTTTCAGAACAGAAAATTTCCCGAATGAAGGTAAAGCTTTCAGGTTGGTTTAACGGCGGTTTGCAACAAACCGATATTTCAAAAGTCAACATTTTGTCCTGCTTGGGCGGTAAGAGAAAGCTTACAAAACTTATGGAAAGCAAAAAGGCAGATGTTTTTCCGCAAATAAACGTTTCAACGGTAAGCAATAAAGCGTTTGACGGTTTTTCTATTAAAAACGAAGCGGCAAGGCTTACTTACAACGAAACAGCGCTTTTGTATCCGATTAGTCTTTCACGTGGCGATTTTGATTACGAAGAAAAATATAATTATATTTTATCGCCCGCAAAGTATTCGGCAAAGGTAAAAAGCTTTAATAAAAAATTCAATTATAAAAATATTGCGTTATCGGATTTAACAACCACGCTAAACAGCGATTTTTCTGCGGATAATTATACCAGCAGAATCAAGGCAGAAAATATAACCAAAGATACTTTAACTAAGCTTAAAAAGGGAAGAAGTATATTGGCGTCGGCACCTAATGAGTATGCAGTAGAGTTTGTAGATGTTGTAACCGATATGCCGCTTGGTACATCGGGCGCTAACATATTTGATTTAGAAATACCGTTTGTTCAGATGGTGTTTAGCGGATACAAGGATATGGCTTGCGAACCGATAAACATTTATGACAACGGGGCTGATTTATTAAAGCTTATGGCTTACGGTACGTTGCCTAATTACACCTTTATGTATGCAGAGTCCTCGGCGCTTAAGGATACAGATTATTCAAATTACTATTCCTTGTGCTTTAAGGATTGGCAAGAAGAAGCAATGGAGCTTTACAAAGATTATTGTAAGGATATGCAGGCGGTTAGAGGCTGCAGTATAACAGGCTGGGAAATGATTACCGCAAACGTAATAAAAATCAGCTATGAAAACGGTGCCGTTTTTGTTATTAATCAAGGCGATAATATTTATGAAGACGGTGCGGTTAAGGTAGAAGGTCAAAGTTATAGCTTTTATAAGGGGGGATTGCAATGAAGAAAAAATTTATGTCAGGCTATTTTAACGGAAAAAGCTTGACTTTAAAGGGCAGAAAAGCACGCACAGGCTTGATTTTTGCTTCGCCCTTGATTTTTGGTTTTATATTTTTATTTGCAATACCGCTTTTTAATTCGTTTATGTTTTCGGTAGGCGAAATAAACCTTAACCCTAACGGCTACGAATTTAAGTTTTCGGGCTTTGGCAATTATAAGTATATTTTCTTTGAGCATACAACCTTTTTAAGAAGCTTTTTAACCACTATTAAAGATGTTGTTTTAGATACACCGCTTATACTGGTTTTCAGCTTTTTTATTGCTGTTTTACTCAATCAAAAGTTTAAGGGCAGAATGTGGGTAAGAGCACTATTCTTCTTGCCTGTAATAATAAGCTCGGGCGTAATAATGCGTTTAGATAATCAGGCGTATGTAGAGTCGCACATTTTTCATTCGGGATCTGAAACAGGTACTGTTATGAGTAATATGATGGGCGGTATAAATCTTTCGGATTATTTAATAAAGCTAGGTCTTGCAGAGGGTCTCATTGAATATTTAAGCACAGCATTAGAAAGTGTTTACGATATAATTAATTGTTCGGGTGTACAAATACTTATTTTGCTTTCGGCACTTCAAACAATACCCGAGTCTTTGTATGAAGCTTCAAGTATAGAGGGTGCAACCGCTTGGGAAAACTTTTGGAAAATAACCTTTCCAATGCTTTCACCGTTTATTTTGGTTACCTGTGTTTATACAATAATAGATAGCTTCCTTATGGTAGGGTCGGATACATATAATATGACACGGCTCATAGAAACTACCGTTAATGAAAAGTTGGATTTTGCCGTAGCTTCGGCTATGTCATGGGTTTATTTTATTGCAGTAGGTTTGATTTTAGGTATAGTTTCCTTTATCATATCTCGCTATATATCTTATACAGAATAGGAGCGAAAATATGAAAAATACAAATACTTATCTTTTAAAAAGAAAATCACGTGAAACTGCAATAGCACTATTAAGAACTATTTTCTTTATTGGTATAGGCTTCTATATTATTTATCCAATTTTCACTAAAGCTATGATGAGCTTTATGTCTGAGCAGGATTTGTACGATGCTACAGTTTCGCTTGTGCCAAAGGAATGGACAACGGAAAATTTAAAGCTGGTTTTCAAGGCTATCGAATTTCCTGTGGCATTTAAGAATTCCTTAATACTGTCACTAACCGTTATGGTTTTGCAGTTAGTATCATCATTGCTTGTAGGTTACGCCTTTGGCAGATTTGAATTTCCGTTTAAAAATTTGTTGTTTATATTAGGAATATTTATGTTGGTTGTACCGCCATCTACAATGATTTTACCGTTGTATCTTTCGTATTCTAATTTTGATATTTTAGGTATTTTCAAGCTGATTACCGGTGGAAAACTTAATTTGCTTAATACATATTTCCCGTTTATACTGTCTTCGTTGTTCTGTACCGGAACAAAGGGCATGATGTTTGTATTTATGTTCAGGCAGTATTTCAGAAATATGCCAAAAGAAATTGAAGAAGCGGCTTGCGTTGACGGTGCCGGTGAATTCAGAATTTTCATACAGGTTATGGCTCCGTCATCACGCCCGATTGCTGTTTGTGTAGCCTTGCTTTCTTTTGTTTGGCAATGGACAGATATTTTATACACAGGCTGGTATATGAGCGGCTATAAGCTGCTTTCGGTTAATTTATATGCGCTTACTGAAAATGTAAAGGTATATATAGCTACTGGCGGTTCGGTAGTAATAGGACCTGCTTATCAGGCGTTGCTTAACGGCATAGGTTCTATTCTTGTTATATTGCCGTTGCTTGTAATGTACCTTTTCTTGCAGAAAAACTTTATTCAAAGCGTTGAACGTAGCGGAATAGTGGGTTAAAGGAGAATAGAATATGAATAAATGTAATTTGGCGGCTTACCATATGCATAGTAACAGAGACCCCGAGGGTTTTGAACTTTTCCTTAAAGACCCTCATCAGACCATTTTTCTGCTTGAAATGAAATTTAAGACAGATAAAGATGATCCTGCCTTTGATGATTTGAGAAGATGTAGAGAAAACGGAAAATATGCTTTTATTTTGTTTTGGAATCTTATATTTGAAGAAAAGGACGCACCATATCACCGACCTTTAAAGCCAAATTGGCGTGAGTTGCTTGATGAATTGAACGATAAACTTTGCGAAATAGGCGGCGAGTATTTCTTAGGCTATCATTTTGATGAACCGTTTTATTATATGACGGGTGATGAATACAGAGATTTAACAAAATATATGTCAAAATACGGCAAACGTATTTCTGCTGTACATGCAAGCGTACATATTCATATGGCGCTGTGGCCTGTTAATGAGTCGCACGATTTCCAATCGGTTGCCTTCCGTAATATGAGCCACATAACCCCCGAAAATCACGCATATACAACCGATGTGAGCTATGATTATTACGGCAAATGGGAGCATGGTGTACACCATAATACTATCTACCGTATGTTTATTGAAAGAATGGGTGACCGTTTCGAAAAAACAAAGTTCTGGTTTACTCCTCCTGTTGGAACAACCCTTGCTGAGTGGATATATGAAGAAGACCACGGTGAACAGACCTGTATAGATGTGTTTATGGGTATGTGGAACTGGGCTAAAAAGCTTCCGAATTTCGGCGGTTTTATGGTTTACGGATATTATAATTGGGTACGCAAGCGTGACGGTATGAGCGACGGAAACGGCAGAAAATATCTTTTACCAGATAAAGATGGTAACATTGAATGGAAACGTCTGCACAGCATACTTGAAGCAGTAGGTAAAGGCTTTGCTGAGGGTAAGCATCCAAGTGAAATTGAGCTGCCTGAGGTAGAGTATGATAAAGGCTACATAGTTTAAGAGAGGAAAAGTGATTTTATGAGTTGTGAATTAATACCTTATGCTATATGTACTAATAAGGATGCCGAAACCTTTCACTATATGCTGAAGCATCCGCACTATAACTTCTTTATGCTTGATATGTACAAGGGCGGAAATTCTGATTTGCCGATAGAAGAAGATTCGGTTTGTGAGGATATTAAGCTTTGCCGAGAATACGGTAAGGTAGCAACCCTTTCTGTGGGCAGATATATCTTCGAAAAAAATGATGCACCGTATCACGCACCTTTAAAGGAAAATTGGCAGGAAATAATGGATAGAATAGACGCTCTTATGTCTGAGCTTGGCGGAGATGCCTTTATAGGCTACAGCTTTGACGAACCGTTTTATTATATGACGGGTGACGAGTATCTTGAAATGACAAAGTATATTTCAAAATACGGCAGAAGGATTTTTGCCATTCACGCAAGCGTTCATATTCACATGGCGTTGTGGCCTGTTAATGAATCACACGATTTCAAGTCTACCGCATTTCGTAATATGAGCCACATCACACCCGAAAATCACGCTTATACCACTGATGTAAGCTATGATTATTATGGAGAATGGGAGCATGGTGTACATCATAATACAGTATACCGTTTGTTTATTGAAAGAATGGGTGACCGTTTTGAAAAAACAAAGTTCTGGTTTACACCGCCCGTGGGTACTGTAATGCGTTCTTGGGTGGATATTCCAAGTGAGGAATGCGAACAAATCTGTATAGATATATTTATGGGAATGTGGAACTGGGCAAAAAGTGTTCAAAATTTCGGTGGTTTTATAATCTATACATTTTTGGATTATATTTGCAGAGACGGTAGCAGTCATGGTAATGCAAAAACATATCTTATACCCGATGAAAACGGCAACGTTAAGTGGGAGAAAATGTACAGTATTTTAAACGCTGTAGGCGAAGGCTTTATTGCGGGTAAGCATCCAAGTGAGATTGAACTGCCCGAGGTAGAGTACGATAAAGGCTATATTGTTTAAAAAATCACATTTTTTATGCTTAATCGTAAAAAAAGATAGCTAAAGTAAAAATATGATAATAGAAAAAAGCTTTTGTTTGTTTTATAATATAAATGTGAACTTTGTGTAAATTTTTTAGAAAAAACTAACAATTTTTAGGGAGGTTTTATTATGAAAAAAATTCTAGCACTTATTTTAACCTTGGCACTTACTCTTTCTATGGTGTGTGCAGGCTTTGTTGCCGAAGCAACCGTAGAGCCTACAAACTCGGAATATTATTGGGAGCCTGTTGATGCAATCGGTTACGATGAAGCCCAGATTGACATCAGAGGTACTAATGCCGATGTAGCCTTAACTGCAGAGGAAAAAGAAGCTTCTAAGCCTCGCCTTGTAACCGGCGGTGTTAACGGCTCTAATGCTATGCAGGTTGGCGGTAGTTACACTTATAGCAGATATTTAATGCATTTCCGTATTAATGGTCTTAAGTTAGATACTACTTATGTTATTGAGATGGATGTTAAAAAGGTATCGGGCGCTATAAGAACCATGCAGGCGGGTGTATGGCGTGCAGGCGCATACAACTATTCTACAACAACTTATGCAGATGCCGATATTTCTTCTGATGCTTTCACAACACTAACATTTGAAAGCTCACTTTCGGGAAGTTATATTCCGCATTACCTTATTGTTAACTTCAATACAACAAGCGCGGGTGCGGTATTGCTTATAGACAACATTGTTGTTTACGAAAAAGAAGACAGCTCTAAAACAAATCTTTACGACACATCCTTAGCAGTAGAAACAGGCTCTGAAAATCCCGGTACTTTTGATAAGGAATATAAGCTTTGGTTTGATAACGAGGCAGAAGAAAACCTTTGCTATTTCCCTGTGGATAGCATTCCTTACAGAACCAGCGGTACAGCAAACGTAGTACCTGTACTTTCAAATATGGGTGAGGGTGTTAAGGGAAGTTATGCTATGAAGCTTGAAACAGCAGCTTCAAAGCAGTCTACTTTATATATGCAACCGGCGGCCACATCTACATACTCAGCGTCAACTGAATATGTAATTGAAATGAAAATAAAGAAATCAGCCGGTTCGATTGCGTCAAGCAATCTTTTAATTGGTATGAATGAAAACAACGCTTGGAACTGGTCAAAAACCATTACTGATGCTGAGCTTTCAAGCGAATACACCTATTTCAAATGGTCACATACTACAAGCGCTACTACCGGTTGGAGACACTTCTGCTTTAGATATACTGCAGGCAGTTCGGGTGCTACACTTTTGATAGACGAAATAAAGATCTACAAAGCAAGCGATGCTAACAAAACACCTATCGTTTTCCAAAATGGACTTGAGGCTGACTGTGACTTTGATTTAGACGATACATATTACGGAATACCAACTGATGATACTGCAGATACCGGCATCGATTATTCTCCTGCTGCTTCTGTAGGCGATAAGGTGAGCGGTTCTAACGCTTCTGACTATCCGGCTGATATTGCACCGGCTATTGTTGCCGGCGGTGTTAAAGGCTCTTATGCTATGAAAATAGGCGGAGCTACCCAAACTGCCATTAGCAATTATACAGTAACCTTTGCAGGTCAGAAATTTGTTGCAGATACAGATTATACTATTGAAGTTGATATTAAGAAGCTTTCAGGCACAGTTGGTACTCTTTCTATGGGATTAACCACATCTACAGGAACGCTTGTACTTGATGATGAAAGACTTTGCGATAGCTTTACAACATATAAATGGAATATAAAGACTAAGAGCACAATTAACGCATCTACTTGGATGTATTTACAATTCATATTAAACACCGATGTTGGCGGTGCAGAATTGTTAATTGATAATATAAAGGTTTATGCAAGCGAAGAAATTGAAAAGCCTAATTTTGCAACATCAAATAACGGTGTGTACACATTCGATGTCAGCTCACAAATGCTTCCTGTATACAAGGAAAATGCTGCTGAAAATGAGTATCCGTTATTTAAATTCAGTTCTAATAACGCTTACCCTGTAAACGGTGCAGAAACAAGCAATGTAGCAGAGCTTGTTTGTCTTGAAAATGCAGATAGCGGTAGCTATGCAATGGCTATTGGCGCTGCTAATGATGACCCTACCAAGGCTACTGTAAGATTTGGTCTTAGAGAGTTAGACTTTGGCAAAACCTATAAGGTTAAATTCTCGGCATTTATAGTTAATTCATTTAATTTGTTTAACGCATCTATTACAGCTACTAACGGCGGCAGCGATGTTTATGAAATTCAGATTTCTAAGAATACTGCTGAAAAGGATATACCAAGAAGCTGGCAGGAATTTGAATTTACATACACAAATACCTCTACCTTGCAAGACTACGTTTCTCACGCTTACTTGATATTTAGTTTTGAAGATAATAACGGTGCCGGCGCAGTATTTGTTGATTCTATAAGCGTTTGCGAAATAGATGAGTCCGGCGCAGAGGTAGGTCCTAACATCTTTATAAATGGCGATTTTGAGTATTTCACAGAAGAAGAGCCTGACTGGACTAATAGTGAATTCTGGTCAAATGACAGCGCTACAGACTTCTCATTTATGCAGAATATTGAGAAGGAGCTTGGCGGTTTAGGTACTGGCATAGTAAATGATAGCGAGCTTTTCTCACAGCTTATTACAAGCGATACCTACGAAGCATTCGATTCTTATATTGTTGCAAGCGAAAAATTTGCAGTTGCAGAATACGAGGCAATTGCGTTGGCCGAGGCTGGTAAAAAGGTATGGTTATGTGTAAATCAGCTTATTGATAACAATAAGACATTAGCAACCGATTGGCAGGCTAAGCTTATAAGATACGCTACTATGATGCAGAATGTATGCGGTGATAATTTCCAAGGCTTCTATTTCGATGAGCCTGCTTATTACTGCACATCTGATGAGTTTACACAGGTAACTAAATTCTGTCGTGAGTATTTCAGAAAGCGTGTATTTGCTATTCATTTCAATGCAACATTTACAAATGAAGAAACTACAGAAGAAATCAAGTTTATAGCTGATGCGGCTAACCACGCATATGTTACAGATGTTGGTTACTGGCGTTATGGCAGCTGGGATGCAGGTAGCGATGCTACAATGGATACTTGGAATGATTTTGTTTCAACATTAAATGAAAATACAAGAATTTGGGTAACTCCTCTTCTTGGAAGACATGATTATTTGCAGACCGAAGATGATATTGTAGGAATTATTAACGGTATGCTTAGCGGATGTAAGGATTTAGATAATTTCGGTGGCGTTATGTTCTACTCTATGTCTTACCAACCCGCAACAATAGAATTAGATGACGAAAAATATAATCAGGCTGTAAATGAAGGTGCTGTTAAGACTGAGGTTTATACAGTTATCGATGCTAGCGGTGAAGTTCTTTATAACCGCTATTTCAGAGGCGGCGGTGCTTATTTGATTAATCCTGAAAGTGAAGAATATATGCCTAATGTAGCGGCTTTAGTTAATCAGATTGCTAAAGAGTTTAAGGCAGACACCGCTTTCCGTTTGAATAACAAATGCGGCACATACGATATAGTAAATAATGTTATCTATGTAACAGCAGATAATGTTACTGTTTCAGATATAATAAACGCTTCAGGTTTGGCAGATATTGCAAATACCTTTGTTTCTGCAGGTGAGCCAATTTCAGCAGATATGGTTATAGGTACAGATTACACTTTAACCTCTGAATTTATAACCTGTAATTTCAGTTACTCAATTGCAGTAAAGAATGATGCTAACGGCGACGGATTAGTAAACATTATAGATTTAGTACGTGCTGTAAAGCTTGCTAAATTTGTTGTAGAAGGTACCGACGCACAGTATGTGGCATTGAATTCTTCTAACGGCGAAGTATCTGCTGAGGCATTAACAATTCTTAAGAGAATTATATTCAACAGCTAATTTATGCTTAAAGCCACTGCCTGAGCAGTGGCTTTAGGTGCTTATTCAGTTCGATTTTTTTGTGGCAAAGGAGAATATAAATGACCAATAAAAAACGGGATATTCTTAAGCTCATATCAACAATTCTGGTTGTATGTATAGTGGTTGTAAGCACTTCGGTTATCTGGGTTTCAGGCTTGACCAACTATACTGTAGAGCCGGTGGATAATACCGTTAATCCCGATATAGAATTCACGCCTATAAGCAGCATACCCTGTAGAACAAATAATGCGGCTATGCTTTCGGCGCCCGTTCTTACAGAGCTTGGCGAGGGCGTGTGCGGTTCTTATGCTATGCAAATAGGAACCATGTCAACCAAAACAAATACTGTGTATTTTCAGCCTTCGGGTACATCGATTATTGAAAAGAATACCGAGTATGTAATTGAAATGAAAATACGTAAAAAGCAGGGCGAATTCGATTCACTCAAAATAGGTTTTTTCGGATACAATACCACAGGTGCAAATTATTCGTTTGAAGTTGAAAATGATGCGGTTTCGAGCGAATGGCAATGTTACAGATGGAACCATAGAACCACCACAAGCAGTGGTTGGAAATTTTTAGAAATTACATATACTGCGGCAAACGGCGTGGTTTTATTGTTTGATGATATAAAGGTATATAAAGCTAATGATGCGCAAAAAACTCCGTTGGCGTTTCAAAATGGTTTAGCGGCTGACGCTACCTTTGATACATCGGTATCACATGCGAAAAATTACGAGGTTTTAGATTTTAATAACAAAACTGATCCAAACGTAGAATTTACACCTATAAGCAGTATACCCTGCAGAACAAACAATGCGGCCATGCTTTCGGCACCCGTTCTTACCGAGCTTGGCGAGGGTGTGCGTGGTTCTTACGCTATGCAGATAGGTACTATGTCAACCAAAACAAATACCGTGTATTTTCAGGCTTCGGGTACAACCGCTATTGAAAAGAATACCGAGTATGTAATTGAAATGAAAATACGTAAAAAGCAGGGTGATTTCAATTCACTTAAAATAGGCTTTTTCGGGTATAACACAACAGGTGCAAATTATTCGTTTGTAGTAGGTGATGACGAGGTTTCAAGCGAATGGCAATACTACAGATGGAGGCATACCACAACCTCAAGCAATGGTTGGAAATTCTTAGAAATCACATATGCTGCAACCAATGGTGTTGTATTGTTGTTTGATGATATAAAGGTTTATAAATCTAATGATGAACAGAAAACACCTATAGCATTTCAGAACGGTTTAGCGGCTGACGCTACCTTTGATACTTCTGTAATTTATGAAAAAAATTATGAGATTATTGAGTTTGATGACTCTGTAATAGAAAATGTAGAATACAAAGCATTGGATTTTATTCCGCACAGAGAAAGCAACGAACTTATGAACTCTGCACCGGTAATATCTGAGGCGGGCGAGGGTGTGCGTGGCTCTTATGCTATGCAGATAGGCGCTATGGATGTTACAACTAACTCTGTAAGATTTCAGGCGGCAGCGAGAACTGCAATTGCGCCTGATACTGAGTATGTAATTGAAATGAAGATAAGGAAAAAGTCAGGTAATATTAAAACCCTTAGTGTAGGATTTTATGAAAACGGCATAGGCTCTGAAAATGCGTTTACAATTCCAAATGCAGTTCTTCTGAACGAATGGCAATGCTTTAGATGGAAGCATACCACCAATGCAGACAGCGGAAACTGGAAATTCTTTGAAATATCTTATTTTGCGCCAGAGGGTGTAATAATTCAGGTGGATGATATTAAAATTTACCGTGCTGACGACCCGGATAAGAGCTTAATTCCTTTCCAAAGTGGTATGGATGCGGAAATGGTTTTTGAAACTAAAAGAATACCTTTTACTGCAAAAGCAGTAGAAAGCAAAGCAGATACCACAACTAAATATGTTCCGGTTAATTTTTACGATTGGGAAAACGTAACTCAATCCAGCGTTGCAGATAAGTTCCCGTCAGGCTACATATTTAAAAACGATGCAAGAAATGCCGTGCGTCCACGTCTTTCACAATTTGGCGAAGGCTTTAACGGAACCTACGCTATGGTTATAGGCGGTAAGGATGTAAAGGTTACAGACGAATATCAGGTGCGTTTTTCATTTCCGGCATCTAATGTGCTTGCCGCTAACACAGAGTATACCTTTAAGGTTAAGCTTAAAAAAGTGCAGGGTGCGGTAGATAGCTTTAAAATCGGTTTCATTGAATCGGGAAGCACCGCACATTATTCGCTGGATATTTTAAATTCTGAACTGTCAACTGAGTGGACAGAGTACACCTGGAAATACACAACCGATGAAAGTTGTGCGGGAGCTACTGTATGGAATTATATTGCAATATCCTATGTTGCAACATCAGATGAGGGCGCAACCGTACTTGTTGATGATTTGGTTGTTTACCCAACTGAGTATGATGAAAGCCGCAAGATTTTTGGTATGGGTGCTTTTGAATATAAGGATTTGGGACAGGAAAAGGTTACCTTTACGGATAATAATCCTACCGATTGTGAACCTGCGTTCAGAAAGAGTACCGCCAGTGATAAAAACGGTGGCTTACAGCCACGTGTAGTGGAATGTGATGCCCACACAGGTAAATACGCATTGGCGCTAGGCTTTAGTGAAACGGCTTCGGATTCGGTGTATACAGTTTCGCTATTACCAACAAAACCCGGCGGCAGTTATCGCATAAGCTTTTGGGTTAAGGTGCAAGGCGAGGTAGACGGTGCATATATCGGATTTATGGATAGCTTCCAAAAATATAAATTCTATGGCGGCAATTACGTGTTTAATCAATATGAATGCGGTAAATGGACCAAGGTAGAATTTGTATATACCGATACAGCAACCATTTCAACAGCAAAGGGCTATAGATATTTTATGGCAAAGCTTGTTGCCCCCGCAGGTTCAGGAATTTTAATAGATGACGTAAGCATTAAAGACGTTTCTTTAGGCGACAAAGCGGCTAATCTTATTGAATTTGGCGGATTTGAGAAAGAGCTAAAGCCATTACCGGCAGTTGTCTGGGATGACAGATATATTTACAAGGAGGAGAATTAAGTGGCAATCAGCAAAAAGAAAAGACAGCAAATTTCAGTTTTAATTATAGTTGCTGTTGTATTAATTCTTTTATTGTTAGTAGGTATAATTCTTTATCCTTTAACTGCTAAAAAACAGCAGGGAAATAATACAACTTCAAAGCCATCGGTAGATACTTTGATTGAAAACAATCAAAAAATATCGTATACTGTTACTGTTAAGATGATAGATAAACAGTATAACCCTATAACAAACACAAAATTTGTTATAAGTCTTAAGGATACAGTTTTAAATACCGATGCTAATGGTTATATAGTTCTTAAAAATTTGCCTCAAGGTCTTTATAAGTTTTATGCTACAGATGTCGATGGTAACAAAAACGAAAAAATCTATTGCGATTTTCAGCTTTCAAGCGATGGCTCTGTGGCTATAGGTTATGTTTTCTTTGAAAAAGATGCTACCGTTTATATTATGTTTGACGGTAAAACTTTCAAGGGAATTGAAGAAAAGGATATTCCTTCTAAAACAGTAGGTAATACAGAAGAAAAAGAAGAAGTAGTATTTGAAGAAGAGGATCAAACCTATACTAATTTTTCTTGGATGCAAAATGTAGAAAAAGAATACGGTGCATACGGTATAAGTCTTTACAGAGACCCGGAGCTTTTCTACGAAGTGCTTAATAACCCCGATTATTCTTACTTTAACACCTTTTTATTGCCGGGTAACAACCTAGAGCTAACACTTAAAACTGCTCAGGAATTGGTTAACAAGAATAAAAAGATGTGGTTAGAGGTAAACGAGCTTATAAGCTTTAAATCCTATGGCGGTCAACCTGTTCCGTCGGGCAACATAATGGCAGATTGGCAAAGCGTGCTTACAGAATGGGCAACAGAAATCAGAGCCGTTGCGGGCGAAAATTTCCAAGGATTTTATTTTGATGAACCCTCTTATTACTATAACAGTCGAGATTTTACACGTATAACAAAATATATGCGTGAAACCTTTAAGCTAAGAACATTTGCCTGTCATTGCTCAGTTGCATATATGACACCGTATAACAGAAAAAGAGATATTATAGGTTATTCACCTGCTCCTAATGATCCAATGGTAATAAATGCGCAAAATCACAAGTATGTTACAGACGTTGCGTGGTGGCGCTATGGTTCAGTAAGGGATTACGGTGATATAGATGTATCCTTTAACGAGTGGAGCAAGGCAATGTCACTTTTAGATAAAAACACAAGAAAGTGGTATGTTCCGGCTATAGGTGCTTATTATTGGGATACTCTGGAAACAGACACCTTGGATATACAATATACAATGTTTAAAAACAATGCTTCATTAGAGGGATTTGGCGGTATAATGCATTATACTATGAGCCCAAGCTCACTTTCGGGCAGACCTACACCGGTTAGCGAAGATGATAAGCGTCTTACAGAAAAAGATTTTTATTATGATGCTGACGGTAAAAAGCATATTTCTTTAGACCACAATTACAGCTCTGTAAATCTTAAAGATGCGTATATGGAGGGTAACGGCGCTTATTATGTTATAAATAAGCTGGAAGACGGTTCTTACCGTTGGCCTAAGGTTAGACAGTATATGGAAATTTTAGGCAACGGTATAATAAATAATGAATCTTACAACGATATTTTGTCTAAATTAGAAGCTGTGTATAAGCCTGATTTTTCGATATATGAAAAGAAGTAGCTTGTACAAAATGTTTTGACTTTTTTAAAACAGGAGGAAAAAATGAAACGTTTTTTATCAATAATGCTATCAATAGTAATGATAGTTTCGCTTTGCGGCGTATGCACAGGCTGTTCGGGTAAAAGCGGCGGTTCGGGTAAGGTTAGTGATGTGTTAAAGGGTAAAACCATAAGAATTGCATCATGGGGTAACGTTAAACCTACCGCAGGCACCGAAATAGGCGATCTTAAATTAGAGCAGATAGCAGCCGCAGAAGAAAAGTTTGGTTGTACTGTAGAATATGTAACTATTACCGACCTTACACAACAGCTGCTTACCGCTGCTACTACAGGTCAAATAGTTGCAGATGTAATTATGCAACGTGCTCACAGAGTTCAGGATTTACTTTTACAGGGTGAATATTTCTGGGCTATGGAGGATTTAGGATTTGACCCTGAGGACGAAATGTATAATACCGACACTAAAAATTACACTCAGAATAACGGTAAAACCTATGGTTTTTGGTACGATCCTACAGAGCAGGCACAGTTTATGGTATTAAACAAAACCTTGCTTGATATGGTGGGCTTAAAGGTTCCTTATGAGCTGGTTAAAGAGAAAAAGTGGAATTGGCAAGCTTGGCTTGATATTATGCAGAAAACTACCGATACAAAGTCGGGCATTTACGGTTTTACCGCTTCAGGCACATTTCCAATGGCTATGATGTATGCAAACAATACCTCACTTTATGCTAATAAGGATGGCGTTTATAGCTCTAACACAGGTGATACAAGATTGGTTGAAGCTTTTGAGTTTACCTCTAAATGTATTAACGATTCAAAGGTAATGAAGTACACAATAGGCTCTGCGGCAACTGCTTCTTTAGAAGATTTTGTTGGCGGTAAATGTGCTACTGCTATTGTTGGTACATATCAAATAAGAGATACTATAAGCAAGCAGATGACAGGAAATTACGGTATTATGCCAATACCTATGGGACCTTCAGCTACTGATTATGTTAACGGTAATTCAGAATGTAAAACATTTTGTATTCAAAAAGCTGTAGATAAGGAAGAGGCTATTGCTTTAGTGCAATTTATGAACGAGGCGTTTATCTATCCGCTTGATATGCGTGATGGCATAGAAAGCTATTATAAATCGATTTGCGGCGACAAAGAAAGCCTTGACGTTATGATGTATTTGCACGATAACGTACCGCTTACAGTTTACAGCGAATATACCGCACCCGATTTGCGCAGCGAGGGCGGAGAAATATTATCGGATTTAGCACAAATGGCGGCAGGAAATAAGTCTGCAAAAAGTACGTTAGATTCCTATAATAATACGGTTCAATCTTTATTGACCGAATATTACAATAAGGGTAAGTAAGGATTTAAATTATATTTAAAGGAGAAAAAATTATGAAAAAAGTATTTAAGTTGTTTTCGGTGATTTGTGCAATAACACTTGTAATTGCGTGCTTTGCAAGCTCATTTACTGCAAATGCGGCTATTCCTACAAGCCTTACCTTTGCTCAGGTAAGCAAGGCTCCTGCCATTGATGCTACAATAGACGATGTTTACGGTAATCCGGTTTTTGATTTCCGTGCTACCGATACACCCGTAGGCGAGTGGAATGTATTCCCAAGAGACAAAGAGCGTATGGATCCTGTAATGGATGCATACAACGCTATGAGAGTGGCAGGTTATGTAGTTTTTGATAAAGACTATCTTTATATGGCTTATGATGTTCATGATGTAGCACCTAAGGTTGCAGATAACTCATCAAAATTCTATAAATCCACAAACCTTCAGTTAGTTTTCTTTGTTAATGAAAACTTAGGATACATTACAGCAGCTTACGCCGGCACAAATTCTGTACGTGTATTTAACGACGACGGTAACCGCAGCACCATGTCTATAGATAATATAGAGTGCAAGCTTGTTGAAAAATCAAAGACTAACTACATCTACGAAATGCGTATTCCTTGGAGCAATTTTCACGAGGTAGAAACACTTTCTGATATTACCGATTTTAAATTTGCTATAACACAGACTTCTATGGGTAGTGCCGGCAAATATAAAAACGATGAGGGTAAGGAAGATACCTATGTTTGCTCGGCTTTCGGTAAAGCGTATGACCTTAATTACGACTCCAGCTTACCTGTTACCTTACAAAAGTTAGCAGCAGATAAAAAGGAAGAAGATAAGACCGAAGCTAAACCTGAAAGCAAGGTAGAAACATCTGCTGATACAGGCGCAGTTGGCGACGGTGTTGAATTTGGTGATTCGGCTGATGATAACACTACAAATTCAAATGAAACAGTAGCTAACGACGATACAACCACAACAGGCGCAGATACTACAGAGGAAAAGGATAATACATTAATTATTATTCTGGCTATTGTTGCCGTTGTAGTAGTAGCAGGCGGTGTTTTAGCAATTGTTTTAATTAACAAAGGCTCAAAAGAATAAAATTTAAAAAAGCTTCCGCCTTCCTTTTAAAAGGAAAGGCGGAGGCTGATATGAAAATGTTTTGTTGACAAAGTATAGTCTAATGTTAAAATAATAGTAATGATATTAGCTGAATATTTCTTTTCGGTTAATATGATTACTATAATTATTAATGTTAAAATTAGGGCTGTGTATGAAAATGTTTAAAATCATTTCAAATATAAAATCAAAGCTAGTGTTTAAAATTACGCTTTTTTTCATTATATGTGTTTTTGTGCCGTTAATTTCAATGACTGCTTTTGTTTTTGCAGATATTAACAGCAAAAAAATAGCAGAAAAAGAAGATTTGGTAAATGATGTGATTTTGGACCTTGAACAAAATTTCGAGAGAGAATTAAACAGATATGACAGTATTATATCCTCTTTAATTAAGAATAAAGCGATTATTGAATATCCGGCAAATATCGAGAACGAAAGCTTTAAGGCTTTATCTTATGACCTTGTAAACGAATTTACTACCGGTGAAAATGCAGTTTTTAACTCGGTTTCGTTTTATTATTTCGATAAAAGAATAGAAAATGTTGATAATATATTCTTTTCTGCGAGCGGTGTAGAGCAGGAAATATGGTACAACTTATTTTTCACATCCGGCAAATATGCTTCTTGGAGTATGGATATAGGAAATTCGAAAAAAGGTTCATTATACCGTATATCCAAGCTTTTTAACGGTTCTGAAGAAATAGGCGTTTGTGTGGTTGAGGTTAATATTGAAAAGATTTTGCTTACGGTTTTGGTAGAACTGCAAAGAGATGCGAATATATTTGCATTTAACGCTCAAAAGGAAGAGTTTAATATTAACAGCAATGCAAATAAGGAAATAATAAAAACATTAGAAAACAACGGATTTTTCATGCAATCTAATTTAGACCATAGAGTATATTGTTTTAATGATGGTAAATATATTTATGCTGTTAAAAATATACCAGAGTACAGTCTTTCAATTGGTTGCTACGCCGTTAAAAATATGAATATTTTTTCTGATTCTTCTTTTATTGTTTTAATGATTGTGTTTGTAGCACTTACTTTATTTGTTTTTATTTTCTATTATTTTATAGTTTCTATTTTTAAAACCGTTAACAGCGATATTGAAAAAATGAATGAGTGTATAGAAAATAATTTCACAGGAAGACTTAGCATTAAAAGAACTGATGAAATAGGCAAAATTGAAAAGCAGTTTAACCTTATGCTTGATAAATTAGATGCGTTGGGCAAAAAGAACATATTGCGTGAGCAATCGCAAAAGCAGGCAGAAATTAAAGCCTTGCAAAACCAAATGAATCCGCATTTTATATATAACATGCTTAACACATTTAGAATGAAGCTTGTAATAAACGGAGACCAGCAAACCGCAGAGGAAATAGCGAAATTCGGAAAATTAATCCGCTATAATATGCATACAAGAGAAAACTTTGTTTCGCTGCAAGAAGAAATAATGCATTTGAATTATTATCTTGATTTACAAAACGAAAGATTTACACCCAAAATAATATACGATGTGCAGATACCTGTAGGCTACGGTGATACTAAAATACCAAAATTTATTTTACAACCGTTGGCAGAAAACTCTATAAAATACGGCAAAAAGGCGTCAACACCGCTTAAAATTACCGTAGCTTTTGAAGATATTGATTCTGAATGTTTTTTGATTTCCTTTACCGATAACGGAAAGGGTTGCGAGCAAAGAATGGTTCAGGCGCTTAATTCGCAATTTTCAACCGGCAGATATATTTACAAAAGCGACACCGAAACTTCAAGCACAATAGGTTTAAAAAACATTAACGAAAGATTGCGTCTTATTTACGGTGAAGAATACCACATTACTGTAAACAGCGAGCAGGATAATTTCTTTGAGGTGCTTATACGTTTACCAAATGGCAAAAATTAGATATTTATATTAAAGGAGGGTTTATAATGCATATTTTTATTGTGGACGATGAAGAACTGTCATGTCGTGGTTTGGCATATATGGTGAATTGTATTTTTTCTCAAACTCCGCAAGAAATTCACTGCTTTACAAGCCCTGTTGAAGCACTTTCTAAAATGGAATTGTTTAATCCTGATGTTATTTTGCTTGATATTACTATGGACGAAATGAGCGGTCTTGAATTTATAACAAGAATTGATAAAAAGTTTTCGCCTAAGATTGTAATTATCAGCGGTAATAATGATTACAGTATTGTTAGAGAAAGCTTTAAGCTTAGTGTTGTTGACTATTTGTTAAAGCCGATTGAGTTTTGCGAGCTTGAAACAATAATGCTTAAAATATCCGATACAGAAAATTCTGTAAAAGCTCAGGAAACAACCGCCGATAATCAGGATGATTATTCGTGGGGATTTGTGGCGGTTTTCAAGAATAGAATAGGGGATGAGCTTACAAATAAAATTATAAATATCCCTAAAATATGCGGTCTTAAAGAATATGTTTCGGTTTTAACGTATGATGAAGAATATAACTATTCTGTATATATTTTTTCTATGCAAAGCAAAGAAAATTATCCTAACTGCAAAAGCGCATTAATTGATATTTTTAATGAGCTGGCAAGGTTAACCGGGCAAGCTTTTAAGGGCGCTTATTCAAACTGCGTTAGGGCGGACGAAATAAGCAAGGCTATAAAAGAGGCAAAAGATATTTTAAAAAGCCGACTTTATGATAGCTATTCTACTTGTTACGGACCGGAAGAAAAAATTGAAATTGCAGAGATTGAGGATTCGGATTTTATAATTGACCTAGAGGCACTTACACCGTTTTTGAATACAGACGATGAAAATTCTTATATGTGTTTTGTAGATACTTGGTTTAGCAAGGAAGAATTATTGCAACTAAGCTACGAAAATATTAAGGCGAGATATTCGTTGTTTGAAAGTAAGCTTTTAAGAGAAATTAATTCAGATAAAATTAATTTACAAATTAAAAATTTTGAAGAATTTGATACCGCAGAAGAAATTACAGCTTACGTTAAACGTATGATTTTTGCTGTGCTTGAGTTTTTGAAAAACAATAAATTTGAAGTTAATATTATGAGCGAAGCCTTTAAGTATATAGAAGAAAATTACAATAAAGATATTAACCTTAGCTTTATGAGTAGCAAGTTTAATTTAAGCTATAGCTACTTTAGCAGAATTTTTAAGATGTATGCGGGTGTTTCTTTTACGCAGTATTTGCTTAAAATACGAATGGAAAAGGCGAAGGAATTATTAATGCTTTCGCCAAATCTTAAAATAAAAGAAGTTGCATTAATGGTGGGTTACGATTACGATAACGTTCAAAATTTCACCAGAGCCTTTAAAAAATATTTTGGCAGATCGCCACAGCATTATAAAGGTTAATTTATAATAAGGAATTGATATGATGTATAAAAAAATCCCTCTTGAAATTACAACAGATATTTTAGTTATAGGTGCAGGTCTTGCGGGCGTTTGCGCCGCAGTTAATGCGGCAAGAAACGGTTGCGACGTTGTTTTGCTTGAGCGTTTCAGAACGTTGGGTGGCAACGGCGGTCCAGAGGTTGGCGTTCATCCATCAGGCGCACATAGATTTCATCCTTTTGCTGCCGAAACAGGATTAATAGAGGAAATGATAGAGGAAGCCGCTTGGCGAGGCGCTAAGACATTATCCTACGGAAACCATTACAATATGTCACAAATGTGGGATACCGTGTTAAGCGATACTCTTAAAAAAGCGGGTGTTACAGTTTTAAGATGCAACTATGCAAAAGAACCTGTGGTTGAAAACGGAAAAATCACAAAGGTTATTGTTGAAGATGTAGCAACCTTTCACACAAGAGTAATTACCGTTAAAACAGCAGTAGTTGACTCTTCGGGAGACGGTAATATTTCTTTTCTTGCAGGCGATGATTTCAGACTTGGCAGAGAGTCGGTTTCGGAATACGGCGAGCGCTCTGCACCCGAAAAGGCGGATAATATTACACTTGGCACTAGTCTTGTGGCTTATATAAGAAAAAATGATACAGAGGTTAATTTTACAACACCGCCCGGAACCTCAGCGTATCATCCTGGCTATGAGCATACCGATATGCCTGATAATGATGAGCCGGCATTTATATTCCCAACCGAAACCGGCGGCGAAGCAGATGCCGATACTATTGAGGACGAGCATGCAATATATGAAACCCTTTTAGACCAGCTTTATTCTTGGTTTGAACACAAGAGAAATAATAGAGAAGACGGCAAATATTGGGAGCTTGTATGGGTTAGTCCTAGAACGGGTAAGCGAGAAAGCAGACGCTTTAAGGGTCCTTATACTTTAACACAAAACGATGTTGAAGATGGTAAGATTTTTGAAGACGCTATTGGTTTTGGCGGTTTTCCCGAGGATTTACACTATCCAAGACCCGAAAATGAAAAGTATATAAAAATCAAGTATATAGCAATTCCGCCGTTATATTCTATTCCTTACAGATGTACATATTCAAATAAAATAGAAAATTTATTTTACGCTTCAAGACTTTGCAGCGTAAGCCATTTGGCACACGGCACAGTAAGACTTCAACGCACACTTTCAACAATAGGTATGGCAGTTGGTATTGCGGCGGCGCTTTGTAAAAAATATAACTGTTCACCGGCGGATATTTATGAAAAGCATCTTGAAGAATTGCAACAAGAAATGCTTAAGCAGGATATAACCATAATGGGCAAGGCAAATGCTGATGATTCGGATTTAGCAAAGCAGGCTAAGGTTACGGCAGATAGCTTTATTGCATACGGTGTTGGCGAAACAGATGATTTTGTTCCACTTGACTGTCCACGTGGTGTAATGCTTTGGGATTGGTGCGACAGAATAGAAAAGTTTAACTGTTACTTAAAAAACACAAACAATACACCCGTTAATATGAGCGCTAAGGTTAAGGTTTACAGACCTGAGCATAAATATAAGTTAGAAAAAGACCAATCGCTTAAATTCAGCTACAGAAAAGGTAAGGGCAACCATGTAGAATGGGGTGTAGACGATTCTGTTACAGCCTTTGAAGAGGTGGCACAGGTTGAGTTCACAATACCTGCAAAATTTTGTGGTTGGTATGAAATACCGGTTAATATAGACTTAACACCTAAAAATGAATATGATGATGATGTGCGCTATGTTATAGAATTAGACAAGGCAGACGGTGTGTATTGGAGCAAAGATAATAATTCGTATGATTATTGCCGCCGTTTTGAGCTTGGTGATAATTCCGATAAATACACTACGTACTATGACGCACATAGTTATAATATTGTACCTACACCAAAGTATGCCGAGGCGGAAAATATTATAGACGGTGTAAGCCGCAGATGGTCCACAAACCCTGTTCATATGTGGATTTCTAAAGAAGAGCTGCCACAAAGCATAACACTTGATTGGGAAAAGGAAGTTAAATTCAATACAGTTAATATTACCTTTGATACTTTAACTCATTCTTATGTTAATATGCCGCTGGACTGTGCAAAAAAGGTTTCCGAATTGTTGGTTAAGCGTTATAAGCTTGAAGTGTATTCAAACGGTGAATGGAAAACGGTATACGAAAAGGATAATAACTATCATAGATTTAATAGTGTTACTATTCCCGAAACGGTGTCACAAAACTTAAGACTTACAGTATTAGAAACCTGGGGCACATCGCAGGCCAGAGTTTATGAAATAAGAGTTTATAATCAATAAGCAAAACAGGAGTTTAAGATGGACTTTTCTTATGATATAGGATGGTTGCCAAATAAATTAGGATTAAATGAAACATTAGCGGCTTGTAAGGCGGCCGGTATTAATACTGTTGCATATAATTTTCAATGCATTGACGGTTTATACGATGTTTTACACCATACAAAGTATATAGAAAACGCCTGTATGGTTAAAAACATTCTTGATTCTTACAATATATCCTGCAATCAAACCTATGCTCCTTTTTCGTTAAAGCTTTGTGATGAAAGGTTAAACCGATTTGAAGAAAATTATGGCGAGCTTGTAAGGGCGCTCGAATTTTCTGCCAAAATAGGTGCAAATCAAATGGTGGTTTGCGCTGTACAGGTGCCGAAGGGTATTGACCAAAAGGAAAAGAACTATAAAATTTATAAATCCTTAATACCGTTTTGTGAAAAATTTGGTATACAACTTGCAATAAGCTCGGATTTTCCTAAGCATTTTAAAAGCTCGGCGTTAAAAACACATTGGGCTACCGCAGAAGAGTATAGGGATTTTATACTTTCTTTCGGTTCTGAATATGTTTGCGCCTGCCTTGATTTGTGCACGTCTTCTGTTTTAAATCTCACACCTTTCGAGTTTATTGATGTTGTGGGAAACAAAATTTTAAAAAGCATAAATATTAAAGATGCTGAGAAATACAGGGATATACATTTACAGGCGTTTAATGAGCAGTTTGATTTGAAAAAAATAAGGGAAAAGCTTGAAGAGATAAACTATAATGGTGACTTCACCTTTGAATGTCCCTCGTTTGTAAAAGGTTATCCAAACGAATTATTACCTGCGTTATTAAAGCTTTTTGCAGATATTGGTTGTTTTGTTACTAACGGTTAGGGGGAAAACAAATGAAACTTTCTAGTGCGGTTGGTACGCTTTCTTTCAGATTTTCCGAAGAAAAGGTTTTTGAAATGTTTAGCGAAGCGGGCTTTGATGCGCTTGATATAAGCTTTTTTAACAGGGAAGAGTATGTTGGCGGGTTAGAAAAATATTATCCTTTAGGTGAAGATTACATTTCTAAAGCGCAAAAGCAGAAAAAGCTATTAGATGAAGCGGGGTTAAGGTGCAATCAAACCCACTCGCCTTACGGTTTGTTGCCTGATGACGAGTTGAACTGTTCTAATTATCATTTTGCAGAGTTGGTTCGTTCTTTAGAAACCTCGGCAATTTTAGAGGCACCGCATACGGTTATACATCCTGTAAAACCGCAAAATATAGAGGATGTGTATAACTGTAATATGCGTATGTTTGAAGCTTTGCTTCCATATTGCGAAAAGCTTAACATTAAAATAGCTTTAGAAACCTGTCATTTGCGTTATAATCTAAACGGAAAAAGTGTAGTATATTTTGACAATGCAAAAAAATATTGTGATATTATAAAGGCTGCAAATTCACCGTATATTGCCGCTTGTATAGATTTGGGTCATACCGCAGGCGGTTTGAGCGACTATCCCGAACTGTTTATAAAGGAAATGGAAAAGGATTTGCTGATAGGTCTTCATGTGCAGGATTGTGATTATATGCACGATAACCATACAACACCTTTTTTCCAAAAACTTAATTGGGAGCAGATAATGCAGGCTTTGGCGGAAATTGGCTATAGCGGGGACTTGACCTTTGAGGATGTTAATATTGATAAGCATTTTCCCGATGAGCTTATTAAAAGTGTAATAAATTATAAGGCAGAGGTTGGCAGGTATCTTATAGAACTATTTAATAAGCATATTTAATTATTTAAACGTAAAAAGGCATTCGAATTAATGAACTGAGTAGATTTTAAAGCGAATGTCTTTTTTTAGTGCCGAATTTTGCTAAAAACTGTTTTGGCTTTATCAAACTATCTTGTTTTTCTTGTGTTGATGTGATATAATTGTTTTAATATTTATTTTTATAAAAATAATACAATTTTGTGAGGTAAAGCCTTATGAACCATTAACAAGTATAATTTTTTATTATGGCAGAAAAATAAATTATTATAATTAATATTTGGTATTGGTTCTTAAAAATATTGACTGGAAAAACAAAGTGTGTTATAATAAGTAAAAATATAAAAAACATATTAAGGAACCAGCTGACTGTAGAGGACGTTGGTTCTTTTTGTCTTTATGGGTAAAATATAATTAAACAAACTCAAAAAAAGGAGCAGAAGTTATGGAAATTCAACTTCAAGAACTGATTGAACAAATCAAGCAAGAGGGTGTCACATCGGCAGAAGCGGAGGCTAAAGCTATAATTGATGCCGCAAAGGCACAGGCGGATAAAATTTTAGCCGAAGCAAATGTAGAAGCTCAAAAAACCGTTGCTAATGCAAAAGCTGAAACCGAAAGAATAACCAAATCAAGTGAAGATGCTATTCGTCAGGCAGGACGTAATTTGCTGATTTCTTTCAGAGAAAGCGTAACACGTGAGCTAAATGGCATTATAGGTGAAAATGTTTCTGCTGTGTATTCTTCAGAAAAGTTATCACAGCTTATTGCTAACGTGGTTGAAAGCTGGGCAAACAAGCCGGACGCTGAAGATTTAGAAGTAATTTTAAATTCTGATAATATTAAGGAATTAGAGGAAAGCTTGTTGGCGGCGCTTAAAGAAAAAATGCTGACAGGCGTTACACTAAAGCCAAACGATAATTTTGACGGCGGTTTCCGTATTTCTGTAAACAACGGCAGCGCTTATTATGATTATTCCGATGAAGCCGTTGTAGATATGCTTGCAAACTATCTTAGTCCCAAGGTTACAAAGCTTTTGAAAGAGGCATAAATATATGGCTGAATATTATTTAATTTCACAGTTGCCGTCGCTAGACGGAATAAGTGAAAATTCTCCTTTACCGATTTCTCAAGAGCAATTCAACGAGCTGTGTGGCCGTTTTCTTGGAAAAAAGGCATGTGATGCTATGGATAAGCTTACCTTATTACCTCCACGAAAACTGCAAAGCTCGGGTTCTGCATTAATTGATAAATGGAACCAGAGCGAGCGTGATTTGCGTTTTGCGCTTGGCAAGGTAAGAGCAGAAAAAATGAAAAAATCTTTTGATATTGATAATGCAGTTTTGCCCGTAGAATATATTAAGGCGGCAAGTCTTGCTACTGAAATTGAAAACCCAATGGAAGCGGAAGAATATTTAAATCGTTTTCGCTTGGAAATACTAGAAATGCTTAGACCGATGGATAATTTTTCAGATGATTACATCTTCTATTACGGGCTTAAGTTAAAGCTTATTCTTAGAATAAGGCAGTTTGATACAAATGCCGGAGAACAAGCATACAAAAAAATATATAGCTCCATATTGAACGGAGATAGGATGGAGGCAATACAATGACTGAAAATAAAGGAAAGGTAGTAAGCATAAACGGAAACTTAGTGTCGGTAGAGTTTAGCGGCAATGTTTCTATGAACGAAATATGCTATGTTTTAGTTGGTACTACCACTTTGAAAAGTGAAGTTATTCGTATAAGAGGTAATATAGCACAGGTTCAGGTTTACGAAATGACAGATGGTATTAAGTGCGGTGATGAAGTAGAATTTACCGGCGATATGCTTTCTGCAGATTTAGGACCCGGTTTATTAGGTCAGGTGTATGACGGATTGCAAAATCCGCTACCTGTTTTGGCAGAACAAGCGGGTTGGTTCTTAGAAAGAGGCGTTTATGCTGATGGTTTAAATGCCGAAAAGAAGTGGGAATTCACCCCAACTGCAAAAGTGGGTGACACGGTCCGTGCGGGTGAATATATAGGCACAGTACCCGAGGGACCTTTTACACACAAGATTTTTCTGCCTTTTTATTTGCTTGGCAACTACACAATAAAATCTATTGCAGACAAGGGCGAATATACCGTTAGAGAAACTATTGCAGTAGTAACAGATGACCGTGGCCGAGAAACAGCTATTTCAATGTCATTTAAGTGGCCTGTAAAACGTGCAGTAAAATGCTATAGCGAAAGATTAGCACCTGTTGAAACAATGGAAACCAAGGTTCGACTTATAGATTCATTCTTCCCTGTAGCAAAGGGCGGAACCTATTGTACACCAGGTCCATTTGGTGCGGGCAAAACCGTATTACAGCATACCACATCAAAATATGCAGATGTAGATATTGTTATTATAGCGGCCTGCGGTGAACGTGCGGGTGAGGTTGTTGAAACAATAACCGAATTCCCTGAGCTTACCGACCCTAAAACCGGTCGTTCACTTATGGAAAGAACCATAATTATATGTAACACATCTTCAATGCCTGTTGCTTCTCGTGAAGCATCGGTTTATACATCGGTTACTCTTGCAGAGTATTATAGACAAATGGGACTTAATGTTCTTCTTTTGGCAGATTCTACTTCTCGTTGGGCACAGGCTTTGCGTGAAATGTCGGGCAGACTTGAAGAAATTCCCGGCGAAGAGGCTTTCCCTGCATATCTTGAATCATATATTGCTGCTTTCTATGAAAGAGCGGGTTATGTATTGTTGCCTGATGGCAGTAAGGGTTCTGTTACTATTGGCGGAACCGTTTCACCTGCGGGCGGTAACTTTGAAGAGCCTGTAACTCAGGCAACCTTAAAGGTTGTGGGCGCTTTCCACGGTCTTTCACGTGAGCGTTCTGATGCCAGAAAATATCCCGCTATTGACCCGCTTATTTCTTGGTCGAAGTACGGAAGTGTTATTGATAGCAAAAAGTTAGAATTTTGCAAAAACATACTTCATTACGGTGACGAGATTGATTCTATGATGAAGGTTGTAGGCGAAGAGGGTACAACGCTTTTAGATTATATTACCTATTTAAAATCCGAAATGCTTGATTCGGTTTACTTGCAACAGAACTCGTTTGATTTAGTTGAAGCAAACTGTGGAAAAGCACGTCAGCGCTATGTTACAGATAAGCTTGTATATGTTCTTGGTAGTGATTTCTCGGTTGAAAACAAGGATGATGCCAGAAGCTTTTTCAACCGTATGCGCCAGAAATTTATTGACTGGAATTATACCGAGTTTGAAAGCGATGAATTTAAGAATGCTGAGGCAGAAATTGATGCGCTATACAGTCAAGGTAACGGCGAGTTAACCGCTATAGCTAAGAATTTGTTAGAGGACGGTGAATAATAGTGAACAAAGTATATAACCGAATTGAATCGATTACCGGTAACGTTATCACCGTTAGAGCAAACGGTGTAAAATATAAGGAATTAGCACAAATTAACACTCGTTTTGGCAAATCTTTGGCTCAGGTTAATAAAATTGAGGGGGATATAGTATCCCTACAGGTTTTCGCAGGTGGTCAGGGTGTTTCTACAGGTGACGAGGTTCGTTTCTTAGGTCACGAAATGCGTGTATCCTTTAGCGAGGATTTGTTGGGCCGTATATTTAACGGTTCGGGTGAGCCTAGAGACAAAGGCCCTGCACTTACAGAAAATTTAAAGCCTATAGGCGGTCCTTCTGTTAACCCTACAAAACGTATTCTTGCAAACAGAATGATGAGAACCAACATTCCTATGATTGATATGTTTAATACATTGGTTGTTTCTCAAAAATTACCTATATTCTCAATTTCTGGCGAACCTTACAACCAACTTCTTGCCCGTATTGCAATGCAGGCCGAAGCAGATGTAATTGTTCTTGGCGGTATGGGTCTTAAGTATGACGATTTTCTGTATTTTAAAGATGCTCTTTCAAAGGGCGGCGCTTTAAGCAAAACGGTTATGTTTATTCATACAGCATCTGACCCTACTGTTGAATGTATGATGATTCCTGATATGGTGTTGGCAGTAGCTGAACAGTTTGCATTGCAAAATAAGGATGTATTGGTGCTTTTAACCGATATGACCAACTTTGCTGATGCAATGAAAGAAATCGCCATTACTCAGGAACAGGTTCCTTCTAACCGTGGTTATCCCGGTGACTTATATTCTCAGCTTGCGGCACGTTACGAAAAGGCGGTTGACTTTGCCGATTCGGGCTCGGTTACCGTATTGGCGGTTACTACAATGCCGGGCGATGACGTTACACACCCTGTTCCGGATAATACAGGTTACATTACTGAGGGACAGTATTATCTAAAAGGCGGACGTATAGAGCCTTTCGGTTCACTTTCACGTCTTAAACAAAACGTAAACAATAAAACTCGCAAAGACCACCGTGCGCTTATGGATGCGATGATTAGAATGTACTCTTCTTACAAAGAAACGCTGGAAAAGAAAAACATGGGCTTTTCTATGAGTAAGTGGGATGAAAAATTGTTGAAATACGGTGAGCTTTTTGAAAGCCGACTAATGTCACTTTCTGTTAATCTTCCGCTGGAAGAAGCACTCGATTTGGGTTGGAAGATTTTGGCAGATTGTTTCCAAAAGGACGAAACAGGAATTAAATCAGACCTTACTGATGAATTTTGGCCTGAAGTTTAAGGAGGGCTTGTAGTTTTGGCAAAAATCAAACTAACTAAAAATGAGTTAAAGGTACAAAAAGACGCACTTAAAATGTACCGTAGATATTTGCCCACTTTGACACTTAAAAAACAACAGCTACAATCCGAAATTCGTACAATTGAATTAAAAGCTAATGCCGTGCGAAAAGAAAAAGAAATGCTAGAGCAGGGTTTTAGAGATTGGATTGCAGTATTCAGCGAGATGGACGCTTTTCCCGAGGGAATAATAACCGTTAGCAATATTCGTAAAGGAATGGGAAATATTGCGGGTGTTAATATTCCCACATTCGAGGGTGCCGATTTTTCCAGAGGGGATTACGATTTATATGAAACTCCGCTTTGGGTAGATATAGCCGCAAACCATATGGAAAAAGCTATTTCCCTTGATTTAGAGGCGGAAGTGTTAGATGAGCAGGTAAGATTGTTAGAAATTGAACTGCTTGCAACCTCTCAAAGAGTAAATCTGTTTGAAAAGGTCAAAATTCCCGAAACAGAGGAAAACATTAAAAAAATATCTATTTATATGGCAGACCAACAGGTTAATGCCGTTGTGCGTTCAAAAATTTCAAAACGCAAGATAGCCATTCGTAATGCTATGGCTTCCGAAAAGGAGGTTTATTCATTATGATAGTGCCAATGAAAAAAGTTTCTCTTATTATAAGAGCAGATAAAAAGAACGAAGCCTTAAAAAAGCTACGCAAGCTAGGTATTATTCATATTGAGATAACCGAGGGTGCGGGCGAAAAGCTGGCCTTATTGAAAGATAGAATAGCTTTGCTTGAAAGTTCAGTTTTTGCTATAGGTAAAGACAAGAATGTTGAGCAAAAAGCTATAAACGCTGAAGAGGCTTTGTCTGTTGCAACCACAGTTGCCACTCTGGATGAAGAAAGAAAGCTGTGCCAGGCAGAAAGAATTGCACTTAATTCAGAGCTTGACCGACTTAAAAATTGGGGCAGTATAGACCCTGACGCTATAAGTGATTTAAAAGCAAAGGGCGTTGAAATTGAGCTTTACGAAATGCCGAGAGCGGAATACGAATTGCTTGGTGACAATGTTAAAACCGTATTGCTTGACAAAACAAAATCTACTGTTAGATTTATGTTAGTAAAAGCAGGTTTAGAAAACGAAGAAGAAACCATAGCATCAATTAATGTTTACCGTTTGGCATTGCCGCAAAAATCCACCGAAGAAATGCTTGAAAGGCTTAAGGAATTGGGCGCTCGTATTGAGAAAATTGATGAGCATATTTCTTCACAGACCTGTTATACCGAAAGCATAACAAATGCAATAAAGGCTACAGAAAGAGAAATTGAATTTGAAATTTACAACACGGGCATGTCAAACCAAGAGTTGTCATGTGATAGTGAAAAATCAATTTCTATTGCCTACTTTAAAGGATATATTGAAGCGGAAAATGTTGAAAAGCTAAAAGAAACTGCCGCCAATAATTCTTGGGGACTTCTTATAGAAGACCCAAGCGAAGAGGATAATGTACCCACAAAGCTTAAAAATAATAAGTTTGTAAGCCTTATTTATCCTTTGACCGACTTTTTGGGTACAGTTCCCGGATATTTTGAATACGATATTTCCGGTTGGTTTTTAGCTTTTATACTGATTTTCTTTGGTATAATTTTTGGCGACGGCGGCTACGGCTTAATGATATGTGCAGTAGCGTTAATTCCAATTATTAAATCGATTGTTGCGAAAAAACCTGTTTCACCCATGTTTTTACTTGTAGGGTTATTTGGTCTTTCTACGGTAGTGTGGGGAACACTTACTTGCACTTGGTTCGGGCTTTCGCCTGAGCAGTTGCCAAGTCTGCTTAAAAACTTATCGATACCCGTAATATCTAACGTTTATGCCGATAAACTGTGGCAACCATTCTGGGTAGAGGGTACGGTTGGGCTTACCACCGCTCAAAATTTACAAATTTTCTGTTTCTCGCTAGCGCTTATACAGTTAACCGTAGCGCATATAAAGGGTGCGGCAAGAAACAAGGGTTCGCTTAAAATGCTTGGCGATATAGGTTCAATATTACAGCTTTTAGGTATATACTATTTGGTGCTAAGCCTTGTTGTTAACGCTCAAGTGTTCAGCTTTGGACTTATAATTGGCGGTATACCTGTAGGAACCGTAGCAATAGCGCTTATAGGCGTGGGCTTTGTGCTTAGCTTTGTATTTTCAAATTATGAGGGAAGTATAATAAAATCTATACTTTCAAGCCTTACAAATATTGTTTCGGTTTTGCTTGGCGTTGTAAATGTTTTTTCAGACATTGTTTCGTATATACGCCTTTGGGCAGTTGGACTTGCGGGCGCCGCAATTTCTGCTACTGTTAACGAGTTAGCAGGACCGCTGCTCGGCAATTTTATGTTTATGGTAATTGCCATTATTCTTTTGGTGTTTGGTCACGGACTAAACATGATATTGAATATTCTATCGGTTATTGTACACGGCATACGTCTTAACACCTTGGAATTTTCCTCACATTTAGATATGTCGTGGAGCGGGCACAAATTTAAACCTTTCGAAGAATAAATAGATTATAAAGGAGAATTATTATGAATTTAGGATTATTGGGAACAGCTTTGGCAATGGGTATTGCCGCAATTGGATCTGCTATAGGTATTGGTATTGCCGGTCAGGCTTCTATCGGCGCTTGGAAAAAGTGCTATATGAGCAATAAAGCCGCACCGTTTATTCTTACCGTTTTTGCAGGTGCGCCGCTTACACAAACTATTTACGGTTTTCTTTTAATGCAACAGATGAAGGCTTCTGCCGCTGACCCTGCATTCTTATTTGGTCTTGGAATAGCATCAGGCGTGGCAATGGCGTTTTCTGCGGTATTTCAGGGCAAAGCAGGTGCAGCAGGTGCAGATGCTTTGGCTGAAACCGGCAAAGGCTTTTCACAGTACATTACCGTTGTAGGTCTTTGTGAAACTGTTGCTTTGTTTGCACTTGTTTTCAGCATGGTAGCTTTAGGATAAAATGAGAAAACAACGGCTTAGGGTATCAACAACGCATATTATATTGTTAAGCTTTTTTGCGGCAATATTTATAGGCGCTTTGTTGCTTTCACTTCCCATAAGCTCTGCTGGCGGGAAATCAACACCGTTTATTGATGCACTTTTTACCGCAACTACATCTACCTGTGTTACGGGTTTAGTTGTAATGCCCACCGTTTCAGCCTGGAGTGTTTTTGGTCAGGTAGTAATTTTAATACTAATTCAAATCGGCGGTCTTGGCGTAATAACCATTATGTCAGGAATAATGATACTGCTTCACAAAAAAATGGGAATTGGGGACAGATTGTTGTTGCAAGACGCTTTCAATCTCAATTCGCTTTCGGGTCTTATTCGGTTTGTTAAAAAAGTGGTTAATGGCACGCTTATTGTAGAGGGTGTTGGCGCACTTTTGTATATGACGGTGTTTGTGCCGGATTTTGGTGCTAAAGGAATATGGATATCGGTGTTTACATCTGTTTCTGCCTTTTGTAATGCCGGTATAGATATTATTGCTTCAAACAGTTTGTGCAATTATGCACTTAATCCTATAGTTAATATAGTAACCGGCGTTTTAATTATTTTAGGCGGTATAGGCTATATTGTATGGTGGGATGTAATACGTATTCTAAAACAAAAACGAATAAAAAAGTTAAAGCTTTTTAATGCACTTACTTTGCACAGTAAAATTGCAATTGTTACAACCTTGCTTTTAATTTTTATAGGTGCGTTTTTGATTTTTGTGTTTGAATATAATAATCCGCAAACCATGAGCAACTATACGTTGTTTCAAAAAATAGAGGTAGCTTTGTTTCAATCGGTAACCACAAGAACGGCAGGTTTTGCTTCAGTACCGCAAGAAAATTTAACAAACGCTTCATCAATTGTGTGTTTGTTGTTAATGTTTGTAGGCGGTTCGCCTGTGGGTACTGCGGGCGGTATTAAAACCGTCACATTTGCGGTGCTTATTGCATCGGCTATTGCCTCTATTCGCAATAAAGAAGATACCGAAGTGTTTGGAAGACAGCTTACAAAACAGGCGGTTAGCAAAGCGGTGGCGGTTACCTGTATGTCGTTTATTATATTGTTTGTTTCTACGGTTTTGCTTTCGGCAGTTACAAATGCTGATATGCTTGATATTGTTTACGAAACCGTAAGTGCAACCGCAACAGTTGGTCTTACAAGAAATCTTACTACTTCGCTAGATACCGTAGGCAAACTTATTATTATTGTAACTATGTATCTTGGCAGGGTAGGGCCAATATCATTAGCCGTTGCATTTAAACGAAATAAAGATAATCAAAATATAGTAAGAAACCCAACAGAAGAAATAAGTGTTGGCTGATAAGGGGGAATTTTTATGAGTATTAATAAAACCTATGCCGTGTTAGGTCTCGGCAGATACGGAACAGCCGTTGCCGAAGAGCTTGTTAAAAACGGTGTAGAGGTATTAGCGGTTGACATTGACCAAAACAATGTTAATAGTGCCATTGAAACTATCCCCGTATGCAAATGTGCAGATATTACCGAGCCCGAAGCTATAAAAAGGCTTGGCATTTCCAATATTGATGTTGTAATTGTAGCTATGGCAAGTAATCTTGAGGCTAGCGTTATGGCTATAACTCTTTGTAAAGAGGTGGGTGTGCCTACCGTTATAGTTAAATGCGGAAACGAAATGCACCAAAAGATTTTCAGCCGTGTGGGTGCCGATAAGGTAATTTTCCCTGAAAAAGAATCGGGAACCCGCCTTGCTAAAAATCTGCTAACATCGGGCTTTTCAGAAATGATAGAGCTTTCTGATGAGGTTTCTATGGTTGAAATTGGTATAAAAGATGAGTGGGTTGGTAAAACTTTAATTGAGTTAAGTCTGCGTAAAAAATATTCAATTAATGTTGTGGCTATACGAATTGGTGATAAAATTAATACTACCGTTGACCCCACTCTGCCTTTAGAAAAAGGAATGGAGCTTATAGTTATTGCAAACACCGCCAAATTACAAAAATTAAAATAATTACAGGGTGAGGGTTATGAAAAATAAAAAATTAACCGCTCCTATTGTGGTTACTGTACTTGTGATTTTATATTATATTGTTTACTTTGGCTTTTTAATTTCTTTACTAGAGGGCGTATGGAAATATGCTTTGGGTATTTTTCCGTTAGCTTTTTCGGCAGTAATGGTCAAGGTTTGCATAGAACGAATAAATGAAGTTAAGAAAGGTGAAGAAGATGATCTTAGTAAATACTGATTACATAAGCGGAAAAGAGCTTGAAATGTTGGGGCTTGTAAAGGGTAGTACTATCCAGTCAAAACATATTGGTAAGGATATTTCTCAAAGCTTCAAAACCTTAGTAGGTGGTGAGCTTACAGCCTATAACGAAATGATGAACGAGGCTCGTGCTCTTGCTACAAAAAGAATGGTAGTAGAGGCTGAGGCTCTCGGTGCAGATGCTATTGTTAACATCCGTTATGCTTCATCTGCTATTATGCAGGGTGCGGCAGAGGTAATAGCTTACGGCACCGCAGTAAAATTCGCAAAATAATACAAAACAGATTCTTTATAAAAAAACAGAGCTATCTTTTTTGCAGATGGCTCTTTTTTTTATGAATCTTGAAAAAGCTTTTTTAATATGTTATATTAAGTATAGCAGCCTATAAGGGTTTAGCAATTGTTGCAGAAAAGGAGTCGGATTTATGAAAAAGCTTATAGCCTTTTTTATGTGTTTTGCGATAGTTTTTTTAATGTCAGCTTGTAAAAAGAGTAATGTTGTGTCTGGAAGCGATTCGGCATCTATTGTTACTGATAGTGCAGAAATTGTAACCGAAAACGAAACCGGCACAAGCAGTAACTCGCTCAACTCATCCCAAACTGTAACATCCGGCTCTGATTCAGAAGATGATAATTCTTCGAATGATGCTGAATCCGAACAGGTAGAGTCAAACGGCACCGCAAATCAAAACTCTAATCAAATAACTAATGAAAAAACGACTACAACACAAGGCTCGTATGAAGATATAGAGTGTGTTAAATCATATGGCTTTAAGAAGATTAATTTTACAACGCCAAACTCTAAAACTATAATTTGCATTACAATGCCTGAAGAATGGAAACTTGTAAAAACTAATAACGGATATGATGTGCAAAAAAATTCAAAAGTTATTGGAAATATTGCTACTGCTGTTAAAAAGAATGAAAATGCCGTTAATGAATTTTTTGGCAATATTTCGGCCGGCGGTGTAGAAATAACCCACAGTATTGACCGTGTGAATGATGCATATACCAGAACACTATGTTATAATTACAAGGATGAGAGCGGCAATCAAAAAAGTATAGTTTTAACCATACCTTATAAAGAACTTGATTCTGCTGCTGTTATTAAAACTATGGAAGAAACTCAAAAGGTTTTAGCTAGCACAGAAAAAAATATGGGCGTGCTTAAAATAGAGGATAATAGGTATAGAATTCTGATTTTAGGCAACAGCTTTGTAAATACTTCACGTATAGGCAATATACTGCAGGCAATGTGCAAAACGGATTTGCTTGTAGAGGCTCATTCAAGAGGATATGCAAGTATTGCCACATATACGGCAGATGCCAGCATGATAAATAGCATAAGTGGCGGTAATTATTCGGCCGTGTTTATGTGTGGATTTTACGGTCATTCAGACACTTCGGAATTTGCAACTATAGTTAATGCATGCGAAAGTTCCAATACAAAGCTTGCTATTTTTCCTGCACATAATGAAACCGGTTCTGTAATTGAAAATTCTATAGCTATGTATCCTAATGTTGTGGTTCTTAATTGGAAAACCGAAATTGACAATTTTATAGGCATTGGAATTGATAGCTCGAACTTTTGTATTGCTGATAGTCACAAGCATAGTACACCGCTTGCGGGGTATATTGGAGCTCATATGATATACCGTGCAATTTTCAATAAAATTCCTGAAACAACATCTTTTAACGATGTTTCGAAAGCTCAAATTGATTTATTGGGTGATTATTCTAAAAGCGGTTCAATAGAACTGTTTGCAAAAAGCTCGGTTTATTTAATAGAGTAGATATTGAATAATAAAAAAATTCCTTTAT
>JAZREW010000018.1:0-9358 GCA_045661005.1 Acutalibacteraceae bacterium
CTTTATCTTTACCTATAATCAAATATGTGTTTGCGTGTAAGTCGGTTGCAGCAACACCATCGGCATTTGCGGTCAAAACTTCTTTTCCGCTTTTTTTAACATACATACCTGTGTTATCAATGGTATTTGCTATTTCACTACCCGATTTTGAAATGTTTAATGCGCTTTCATCAAACACATACCCTGTTTTGGTTTCTACTCGGTCAACACCGTTTGCAATTTTCTCGTCAACAACAATACTAACCTCATCGGCATTTACCTTCATTTCAACTTGGCTTGAAATTTCGGCAAGGGTATTATTAACACCGTCTATGCCACCTTGTAATTCTGTTCGCACAGTTTCCGTAGCTTGCATAACAATCTGCTCGGTATCTCTTTTAAGTGTGGTAGATTGCTCTAATATTTCATCACGCAACGAAGATTCAACCGAATCCACCTTATCCCGGTTATCGTTTATAAGACCTAACAATTCCGCAAAGGATTTGCCAAACTTAAATTTTCGCTCTAAATCTTGTGCAGTCCTTGCGTATGTTACATCTTGCTTCGCACCCATTTAACCACTCCTTCCAATAGAAAAGGGGGCATTTAGCCCCCTAATCCCAATAAACATATCCGTCTTGTACTTTAAATCCTAACTTTTCATAAATGGTGATTTTTTCTTCAAAAGTTAAGCCACTATGACCGTTGATGTATTCAATTATTTCTGCATTGTAGGTATCATCTGACGGATATTCAGATTTGAATAAAACAATTTTTGCCCCATAATCAATATCAAGATTATTGATATAATCGGTTACTCTTTCTTTCCTCAAACCATTTACCGATTTGCCGTTTGCATCTTTGCCGTTTATATTGTACAAGTCTGTTGTATATTGCTTGTATTCCATAACATCATTTGTAACGGCTTTTGATACGCTGTAACTTTCGGGGTTATTTGCCGCCCAAGAGTAATCATCAGTATACATAAATGCCGATTCTTCGTATTTCTCTTTGTATTCCGCAACAGATATACCTTGTTCTTTAAGAACGGCATATTTTTCGGGATACCTTGTAGCAAAATCAAATTCCTCAAAGTTTGAATAATTTTCATACCCTGTAAAATCAATCGGTGTGCTTCTGTCACTAGCGATATTGTTTATAAGGATATTTTTAATATTCACAGGCAAATCCAAACTGCCGATATAATCACCCTTTTGATTTAAGGTTACAGTTTTCTTGCCCTCTAAAGGCTTCAAGTCTTTTAATCCGTCAAGGTATTTCCAATAGTCGGCTATCGGTAATTCCGTATCAATAAATTCCTGCGTTTGCTTTTCATTTAGCGGTTTTCTGCCGTTTTCAATGTAATTCCTTGCGTTTTCATTCGCCCATTGACCGAACAAGGCCGCCTGTATTCTGTTTGCGGTTGTATCTTCAACAGGAAAACGTAATTGACCGCTATCGGTGTAACTACCTGCAATCGGGTATTCTTCATTAAACATTCCTAAACCTTGTGTGGTCTTTTTTAATTGACCGCCACCAACAGGCATTACAACATTTAATAATGGGTTCATCATTTCTTTACCGATATTATCCCAATTACCTTCGCTTACATCACTAACAAAATCACCAATGCCATTTACTACTCCATCATCACCATAAGGCAATGCAGAGCTTATAGGAATACGGCCGCCACCAAATAAAGTACCACCAACGAAAGGTAACTCACCACCAACATTTTTGATAAAGTTTGTTATAACCTCGGTTGGCTCTTTTTCTTCCTCATCATCACCGAAGCCTAAATCATTTATTAAATCTTCAATAATGCCTATTGGGTCAAGTGCGGCACCGCTACCTGCAATCTGCTCCATCAATGCGTTATATACATAAGCACCCAAAAATGCCGTTGTATAACCTTTAGCCATATTGAGTTTCCAATGGTTTGTTTCGGCTTTTAAATCGGTTGGAACATCTTTAAATAAATATCCGTATTGGTTGTTTACCTCTAATTGGAACATTGTAAAGGCTTTTACCAAAGGATTTTTTGCGTTAAATAAAGTCGGCTCGTTACCTTTACTGCGACCTGCCATTACATTTTCTGCAAATTGGTCTGCGTTTTTAATGGCTTCTGCTTCGGGCATACCTTTTTTAAGGTTATCATTATATTTTGAACGCCAAATAACCTGTGACGAGAAGTTATCTACAACCTCAAACATAATGCCTGCTTTATCTAGCACCTTATCCCAATTATCTTTATAAAGGTTATCGGCTTCTTTAAGTCTGTTAGTTAAAAATGTTGATTTATTTACTAAACCATCATCTTTAATAGCATTCTTAATAACATCTTTTGTGGCTTGTAAACTTCTTAAAGGTGATACCTGCGACCAAGATTGTGTTATCGGTATAAAGTTTGTAAGTGCAGAACGAACATTAGCAAGTACCATATTTGCAGAAACACGATTTTGAACATTCGTCATAGTAGAGTAAATCTTTCGGTTTAATGCCTGTTCCATTCCTCTATCATATGAGTTCTTTTTATTCGTCAAAATATTGGTATGGGTCATATAATCTTGAACAAAATTATTAAGGGGATTTTCTGCCTCGCCTAAAATTTGCTCAATTTTAGCTTGTGCCTCGTCTGCATCTAGGGTTTCATCTGCATAGACTTCTTTAATTTTCGCCTTAATGCCCTCGTCGCTGTGGGTGTAGCGGATATGGTTTTCAATGGCTCGTCTTTTTTGAATATCCTCTAGGTGATACACCCAATCATAAGCACCCTCTAAATAACTATCCAAGCCTTTAAGGAAGTTATAATCGGTTTCATCACTATGCCTTGTCTTGTCAAACGATTGCCAACTTTTATTAGGCTTAAAATCCTCGGTAAGTCCTGCAATAGATGTAGGTATTTCGGTATCTTGCGTTTTCCAATTAAACAGCTTTTGAACAAAATTTTGTTTCGGGTCGGTGAAATGTGGAAAATAACCTTGTCGGTAAGGTATTTCTTTCATTCCCTGCTCCCTTAACTTTGCATTTAATTCATTTAAAGCATTATCGTATGTTTGCCTTGCAAGTTCTATTGCATTATCAACCTTTGCAGCATCAATCTTATTCTTATGCTTTTCGTAATACTTCTTAACATCTTCTTCTGTTAAGGTTGTTTCGGGATTGTATTTAAATTCACCCAACATTTGAATATAGGTTGATTCTGCTTTTGTGATTTTCATATCTGCAAAAGCCTTTTTAACCTCGGCAACCTTGCGATTTTTGGCCGCTTGATTTCGGTTATATTCGCCCATTGTTGCTTCATAAATCGCATCTGCTTTGGCTATATCCTTGTTGCCGTTTGCATCACGCACAATATCCCTTAAATTTCGATGTTCGGTGTTTGTGGAATACTGCAAGCCTGTTTTTTTATCGTGCCAAGTCGAAGTATCGCCTAAAGTTTCGGCCGCCCAATCTGCATAACCTTGCATTTTATCTTGCTTGTGCATTGCTCGGTTATATTCATCGGTATTCATTTTTTCAAGCCTTGCTTCAAGGTCGCTTATGCGTTTTGCAAAATTGGCATCGTTACTAGCCTTTAATCTTTCAAGTCTTGCAACTCGGGTAATAATATCATTAGCCTTTTTGGTAGTTTTGTTTTTAAGGTTAGCATAGATGTTTGAAAGTTCCTCTACCTCGCTGTTGTAATCGTTCCAAGCCTCTCTGCGTAACTGTTTAAGGTCGGCAATATTCGCCTCTGTTGCCCTTATATTTTCGGCAACCTTTTGCTCAACAGTTTTTACAGGGTGATTATCAAGACTTTGATTTAATAACGCATCACTTCTTGAACCATCGGTAAGTTGTACTGCTTTAAGCGGTGCAATACTGTCAAGTGCTTCTCTGCCTGTATCTTCTGCAGCTTGCCTTGTTAGGTTTTGTTTGTAATCAAAAACTGCATTTGAAATAATATCAACCGCATTTTGCAAATCCTCGGTATGCCTTGTGTCAACCTTTTCCTTAAACACCTTTTCGTTTAAAACCGATTCGATTTTTTGTAATTGATTCAAATGGTTTGAAAGGTCGCCAAATTGATTATCCATACCTAAATGGAATGTATCGGGGAATTGCTCAACCAAATGTGAATAATACGTGTCAAGACCAAATCCGTCATTTGGATTTTGTACAAACTTGACTTTGCCGTTAAGCCGTTTTCTAAAGTTAGACCAATCGGTAATATTCTTTTTAACCGCATCGTCAATGTATAAAGGTGTTTCCCTTATATGTTTTTTGATTGCGGATAAATCAATATCCTTTTCGGTTGTTACCACTTCACCAAATCGTTTGGTTATCTTGTCAAGCAGTTCTGCCTTGTTTGGATTTTCGCTTGTGGCATATTCTTGCACAATATCTTGCATTGCCTTTGTATCACTTGCAGTAAGGTTTAATTTTTCACGCAAAATAGCACCGATTTGTTTTAATCCATTTTCATTTAACGGTGTTGTGTCGGGTTCTGCGTAATAATTATCTTCCATTTCGGGTGGTACATCAAAATCACTTGGCATTGGTGCATCATCATACATTGCATCTTCGGGTAATGGTGCTTCGTCTATACTCGGTGCTACCTCTGTTGCATTTTCCGTTGTGGTATTTTCCATTGCGGAAATATCCTCTCTTGTCGGTGCAAGGGCAGTTTCGTTTATCGGTGTACTGTAATTGCCGACCGGGGCGAATTGTTCGCCTTGGTTTGATAAACTAAATTTAACATCTTCTAACGAATTAAGAATATCAAGCCTTGATTGTTCGTTTCCGTTCTCATATTCAACAAATGCAATGCCCTTGTCAGTAAGCGTTTGTTTAAGTTCTGCACTCGTATTGTCGGGAATAATTACCGTTGCTATTTCATCAAAACCAACTGCTCTTTGTGGCTTCGCTTCAAAATAACTAACAGGCATATTGCGAATATCATTAACTAATTCTATAAGGTCATCTACAACATAATCAGAATAGTTAGCCCAACCTTGACTTTCTTTGCGAATATAGTTAGCCATTCCGCTTTTTGTTTTGAATTTTGCCACAGCTTCTATAAGCATATTGGCCGCACTATCGGTAGCGGTAAAACTATCTTTGTGAATAGGTAAACTGTACGCAAGTTCAAAAAACCTATTAGAAAAATCTTTCTTTATTGCTTCATATTCCTCTTGCGGTATGTTTTGCATACGAACATTAGCAGCATCTTTAACATCTGTTATGGTTTTATATTCCGTTGTAGATGCACCGAAAATATTACCTCTACCAAATGTACCAATGCCTTTTTCGCCACTTTCTTTCATAGCCTTGATAACATTTTCAAGATTATGTTCATAATGAAGTGCTTCAAACCCTCTGCGATTGCCTGAAGGTGTAAAGATGTCTTTGTTGTTTCCTATAGCTTGTTTTTCAACGATGTTTGCAAAGAAGGCTTTTAGCGAAGGTTCGTATTTTGGGGTGTCTATTGTTTCGTTAATCAATGTCCTCGCAGCAGAATAGTCAATTTCTTGTACCGTACCATCTTTTAAGTAATCCAATGCCTCTCGTGCATAGTCATCAATATCGCCACGTGACAATTCATACTTCCTCAATAGAGCTTCTAAAGCATTTGGGGGCAATTTTTTGTATTTTTCTTTTAAATACTCGTTAATTGCATTTCGTATTTCTGCCTCAACCTCGTACACTTGCTCTGTGGAATATGTTCCTCGCCAAATGCCACGCAATTTATCTTCTGATACGTTTTCGGCAACACGAATAATAGCCTCGTCGGGGTGATTACTATATTTGGCTAATCGTTTGTTTTTGGTTGGTAATTCGGGGGTTGTGCCATTTTCCACAAGAAAAGCATATTTTAAAGCTGTGTTATTACGAAAAACCTCTGTAATGCTTCCGTTATAACGATTTAACTCTTGTTCTATATTATATGAGTCAATACGCAAACCGCCTAAATCTCGTGCCACACTTTCAGAAACAAGGCTGTTTATTTTTTCTTCAATTTCTTCTTGTGCTTTATTGTTAATCTTATGGTCTATGCGTGGATATACAGGAGTCCAAGCATCACCCGAATAAACTTTATTATCTCGTGTGTTTTGTGGGTCTATTGTATCTTTGGTGAATACAAGTGATATTTTACCAAAATCACTATGCCCTTCTTTGGCTCTCGCAATGGCTATTGAGGGCATAGGCAGACCACCAAGCTCAAGGCTCTTTAAAAGTTTTTCTTCAGATAAATTGTGTACTGCAACAAGGTCTTTTGTTTCCTCTACCGTGTTACTTAAAGAAAAACGAATATCCTTGTTTTCGGTGTTAAACCTTTTGGAAAGAGGAATTACATTGCCATCGTCATCGTAGGTTACAGGGTCTGCAGATTTGAGTTGAGATTCGGGATTTTTAAATGCCCAAACAGTAGCAGGTTTTGTTGCTTCTTTTAGAGCATATCCTCCAACATCCACAACGTTATCAAGTCTTATAGCATCATATCCGTTTTCAAAAGCCCATTCTGCCAATTGTCGAGTAGTTGTAACATCACTTGTGAAATAACCCTTTGCTTCGGCAGGAACCGGGATTTTGTTCCATTGAGAATCCGCACAATCATACACAAAAGGATTTTGTTCCTTGTGGTAAAAACCATATATTCCTCTCTCTTTTACCGATTCGTTATGATGATAAATAATGTCATCCTTGGCAATCATTTCGCCGTTCACAGTTGCAAAATCATCTAGTGCAAGAGCGTCAAGAGCAGAACCAAAACGGTCAATAAACTTTAAAATAGTTGGATTATATTCCGAAAAGTTACTAAAATCGCTATCGCTTAAATTCTGCACAGTTTCAAAATCTACACCTGCTGTTTCATATGCGTTTTTATAGGAATAATCGTTAATGGCATCTGCCAATGCATTGTATGTTCCTTTGCTTGAAGCATCAACAACCCTTTGAGCAATCTTCTTAATATCTTGACTAAAATTGCCGTTTAAGACATCGTTTGCAACATCAACAAGATTTTGAACAGGCTTCTTAACCTTTTTCATAACTTTGGCTTCTTTGGTATATTTCACCTTTGATAAATCCGCCGAAACTCTTTCGCCTTCATCGTTCATATAACTTGTTTCATTTGAGTATTTTTTTGCAGTATTGATAGCTTGCTCTATGGTGCTAGACTCGGGTATTCTTTCGCCTTTAGGCACAATTTTTTCTTTGCCAATTTTTCTAACCTTATAATCACTATATGAATAATAACTACCTGCAACACCCATATTTGGTGTTACCCAAAATGTTGTTTTGTCATCAGACTTTGATAAATCGATTTTTGTGTAACCAAACGAATCCGTGCCGTGGAATAAAAGGTCGGGGTTACCATCTTCATCAACGGTAAAATCTTGCTCAACTGCATAAGCATCAACTATTCTTTGTGCAGTTTCCATATCTTCGTTTTCAGCCGCTTTCATATACTCGGTGGCGGTTTCGGGGGAAACAGAATATTTAACACCTTCTTTTGCGGTAACACCTTTTTTGCCTAACTCTTTCCAAGCATTGTCAAACTCTTTTCTAACCTTTTCAATCTCGGTAAGTTCCTTGCCTGTGGCAACCTTGCACAAGTATTTGATTTCATCATAAATCTTTTGGAATAGGTTTCTATTAGTTGTCAAGCTCTTAATAAAGCCTTTATCGGTAAATAAATAGTCACCTAACAAATCAGCGGTAAGTTCGGTATCTATATCAGCCTCAATGTCATTGTAAGTTTTGGTTAAATTTGCCCTGCGACTTTCTAACTCACCTTTGCTTTTTGCGTGAGCATATAAAGCCTCTTGCAAAGCTCCGTATGCTTCCGTACCCTCTAAAATATGACCGATTTCGTGACCTACTGTAGATTGCCAAGCCTTTGTAGATTGTACGTTAAGTGTAACAGCACCATTTTTTACAAATCCGTTTACTGTTTTGCCATCTAACGCAAAGCCTGTTTCTTTAAGTTTTTCATTGTTGGTGTAATCAAAAGCTATGCCCTTGTCTGCCTCAATTCTTGAAAGAGCATCCACAAGTTCGTGTGAACGGTTGGTATTATTAAGTACACCGCTATTTATGGCTCGTTCAATGGCTTCCCTCTGCTTACCTTTATACTTGGATAAATCGGCTTGAAATGCTTCGCTTCTTCTCGCTTTTTCGTTGTAGCTTTCGACAAGATAACCATCTTTGGCAATATCGTAAACCTCTTGATAAAGTTTATCCTTTAAATTTTGTGTGTTCGATTCGGGATTATATCCGTCTATCAAACCTTTTAACTCTTTTTGGCGGTCAATCTGTTCATCAGACTTTTCCATATTCTTCATTTTGTAAAGAGAATCATATTCCTCTTTCCAACTGTCATATTCTTTCTGCCTTGCTTCGTCTTGGTCAAACGAATCCTTATAGGCTTTGTAAGAATCACCGCCCAAAGTTTCCTCAATGGTATCAATAGAAATATATCCCTTTTCTAAATCGTTTTTAACCTGTTCCTCAATATTGCCAATCTGCCTTTTGGTAAGTTTAGTTCCGTTTTGCTCTGCTTTGGCAACTCGTTTTTCAATTTCTTTATCAATAACAGATTGCTCGTTTGCGGTATACCCTGTAATGAAATCTCTGCCTGTTTTATTTGCTTCACGCAAACTGCCTTTTTTCATTCCCGGTATATATCCCGATTGAGCAAAACCACTTGTTACCATTCCTGCTATAAATTGGTCTAAAAGGTTTTCATCTGCGATTATTTTACCTAAATCTTCGTCAGAATATGTTGCCCATTTGCCCCAAGCTTGAATCAAACCCGATAATACTTCTTCTACACCTTCTGCTGTCGATTTAACACCAAATTCAGCAAAGTTTTTGGCAATTTGGCTTGAAAATTTACTTGATATTTTCTTTGCCAACATATCATCAAGCGGAATAGCACTCTTACCTACACCGACTGCTTTTGAGGCTTTACCTAGACCACCGAAAAACAACTCTGTACCTGCTTCGGCAGCACCGCTAATAAGTCCAAAAAGAACCGCCTCGCCATCATCTGCACCTTCGTTGTATGCTTTGCTCATTCCCGAACCTGTACCGCTTGCAAACATAGTACCTGTTGTAAGTGCCGTTTGACCTACTGCACCTAATCCACCTGCGGCACCTAATCCGCCTGTACCCACAATTGCCACAACATTACCTAATCCTTGCGTTACATTATCTGCCTTTTCGCCTAAAATCGAGTATTGGTCTAAATGATTTTGTACAGGGTCTAAAAGCTCATTTGTTAGGCTTCTCTTACCAAAATTTTTAATATCTTTGGCCGCTTCATCAGCACCAAACAAATCAGCACCGCCACTTACGAGATATGTGCCTAAATCTAAAACACCTTCACCCA
>JAZREW010000019.1:0-3732 GCA_045661005.1 Acutalibacteraceae bacterium
AAAAAATAAATATGAAAGACCGCACTGCCGTAATGCGCTTAAGATAACCTAGCTTAAGCCAGGTGGGTGCCGGCCGCACGGTTTCGAGCTCGCTTCTTCCGAACTCGGCACAGCCGCGGGAGGTCTGCAAGCCCACTACTCGAGAGTTGGCCCCAATTAATAAAGTTGTAGGGTTATATAAGTCACGGTCCGCGAACAGCGCAGGACGAAAATTATTTATTATCTATTTCAAAAAAATCTTCAAGACGGTCTACAAAAGCGTCTGCAACGGTTTCATACTCATCATCATCTTCAATCTCATAATAGTATTCTTCACCGTCTTCTTCGCCAACCTTAACTATAACAAGCTCGCCGCTATCATCAAGCATTTTTTGTGGGTCTTCATATGTGGGTAACATTGCAAGGTAACGACCGGTATCGGTTTCAATGGCATCAAGCACCTCAAATGTAAATTCTTTACCCTCATCATCTGTTAAAGTTATAAGGTCAGGATTATATTCATAATCGTTTTTATTTTGTTCGCTCATATTAATACTCCTTTTTCAAAATACTACGCTTAATTATTGTAATATTAAACCACCGTTAAGTCAATGGTTATTCTGTAATTTTTTTACTATTTTCGTAATCAATCACACGTCTGAACTGGGTTTCGTAAAGTTCACGGTAGCCGTCACTTGTTTCTAATAATTCATCGTGAGTGCCAACACGTGAAATTTTTCCCTTTTCAAGCAACATAATTTTATCTGCCGCCATAACGGTAGAAAGTCGATGCGCTATAACAATGCTTGTTCTGCCCTGCATAATTCTATCCAGCGCAGACTGTATAAGACTTTCAGAAACAGAATCCAGCGAAGATGTCGCTTCATCCAGTATAAGTATTTTGGGATTTTTAAGAATAACACGTGCAATAGAAACACGTTGTTTTTCACCGCCCGAAAGCTTAAGACCACGGTTTCCTACAATAGTATCATACTTTTCGGGCAAATTATTAATAAAATCATATATATTTGCCGATTTACAAGCGTCTTCTATTTCTTGCATTGTAGCATCAGGCTTAGCGTAAAGCAGATTTTCAAGTATAGTTCCGTTAAACAAATAAGTGTCCTGCGTTACAATGCCTATATTTGTTCTAAGATAGCTCAAATCAAATTCACGAACATCGGTACCTGAAATTTTAACCTTGCCCTCACCCACATCATAAAGGCGTGGTATAAGACCTATTATGGTAGATTTGCCCGCACCTGATGTGCCTACTATTGCGTACATACTTCCGCTTGGCACAGAAAAGCTTATTCCTTTTAATACAGGCTTTGCATCAACATAGCTGAACTTAACGTCACAAAACTCAACCGTACTGTCAGTAAGGTCGGGCGTTTTGGGATTTTCAGGATTTTCAATTTCGTGACTACGGTCAAGATATTCGAAAATTCTTGAAAACAACGCTAATGACCGCACAAAATCAACCTGTAAATTAAGCAACATACGCACCGGCTGGTAAAGACGGTTTACAAGTGCCACAACTACGGTTATGTCACCAACGGTAAGACCTGCATCAATACCGCCTATAATAAGAAAACCGCCCGCAAAGTATATAAGCAACGGTGCTATTTGAATAAACATACCCAGCATAACGTGGAACCAACTGCCCGCACGATGCTCTTTTATGGTAATTTTAGTAGCTTCGTCATTAACCTTTTTAAACTTTTCATATTCTATTTTCTCTTTAGTAAAAAGCTTTACAAGCATTGAACCGCTAACCGAAAGAGTTTCGTTTATTTGCTGATTAAGCTCGTCATTTTTTTCTTGCGATTCGCTTAAAAGGGTCCAGCGCTTTTTACCTACAGAACGGGTTGGAAAAATTAGTGCAGGCAATACAATAAGACCAACAATAGCCAAGCGCCAATCGGTGTAAAATAAGTAAAACACCGAAACGCCAACCGTTAGTGTATTGCTTACTATTGAAGTAAGCATACCGGATATTACCACACTTACGCCGTTTATATCACTATTCATACGAGTGATAATATCACCCTGTTTTTCGTTTGTGAAAAAAGAGTGAGGCATGTGCTGAAGATGGTCATACATCTCATTTCGCATATCGTAAATTATTTTTTGCGATATCCAGGAATTTATGTACTGCTCTAACACAGATATTATTTGCGATGTACTAAGAACCACAAAAGCCAATACCACAAGTCTTATCAATGTGGCAACATTACGGCTTTCGCTTATAATGGAATCTACAATTTTACCGGTTATTACCGATGGAAACAATCCTAAAACAGCCGAAATTACAAGTGCCACAAACACTAACAAAAAATGCCACTTGTAAGGCTTTAGGTATTTTAATATTCTAAGTAGCAAAGCTTTTGTAACTTTGGGTTTGTTTTGCTTTTCATCCTCAGTAAGAAAACTACGTGGACCACCCATACGCATAGGACCACGCATTCCTGCCGGTGGCGGATTCATCAGTCTCATAAAAATTATCATCTCCCATAAATACTATTTTATCACATTTATGCAAAAAGGTAAAGAATATTAATAAATTGTTAAATTGCATAAAATTTTCGAAATTTTTATTGACAAATTGTTTATTTTATATTATAATGAACTCAGAAAGAAGAGAGGAGGATGAAATTGAAAGAAAGTACTCCACCCGAAAGTTTTCTAAATACAACGAAAGTGGTGATTCCAATGAAGTAAAAAGCCTTTATCGGAAATAATGAAAAGGTGAAACCAATGTACTAATTAAATTAATTTAGAGCGATTTTATTCCGTAAGGAATTTAATATAAAACCGAAACGGAGATTTTTATGTTTGTGAGAAATTACGCATTTAAATAAATTGTTACGGGTGATTCCAATGTACAAATTTTAGTTTAACTAAATTTCAGTTAATTTAAAAAAGTATTGAAATTTTACTGTAAAGAAAGTGAAATTAAAAAATATTAATTAAACCGATTAGGTTATTAAAAGTAATAATAATTTTTTAACAAAATATAATATAAATAAGGGCGGTTGTGAATTAACCCACAACCGTCTTGTATTTTTATTTTTTAAGGTTTTTTACCTATTTATATTTTGTATAAAGGACGGTGAAAATAATGAACGAGTTTGATATTGCCATAAGATTACTGCTAGCTGTACTTTTTGGCGGTTTAGTTGGTGTTGAAAGAATAATTACTAAGCACGATGCAGGTATAAGAACGCATATGCTTGTAAGTGTAGGTTCGGCAGCAATTATGATTTTAAGCGAAATACTGTGTGCAGAAAGCGGCAGCGATATTAGCCGAATGGGTGCACAGGTTGTAAGCGGTATAGGCTTTTTGGGCGCAGGTTGTATAATTGTTAACGGCAACAAAATAAAAGGTCTTACAACCGCTGCAGGTTTGTGGGCAACGGCTTGTATAGGCTTGATTTTCGGTAGCGGATACTACATTGTCGGTGCCATTGCAGCTACAATTATGCTTGTTGCTATGTTAGTTTTTCATCCTATAAGCAGTTGGGTACAGAAAAAAACAAAGTATGCCGATGTAAACGTAAGACTTACAGTAAGAACCAGACAAAATTTAGATTTAATAATAGCTAAAGCAGATGAAATGCATCTTAAAACCTTACGCATAGAAACCAGCGCAGATATGATTATAGTGCTTTTAGAAGCGGTTAATCAAAAAACTTCAATAGCTTACTTAGAAGCAATAAAAGAATATATCACATAAAATCCTGCTATTAA
>JAZREW010000020.1:0-1715 GCA_045661005.1 Acutalibacteraceae bacterium
GTAGGTGTCAGTACCGTTGGTAATTCTGGCAAGTCTTCTTGCAGCACCCCAATAATATGTATAACCTTTATACGTACGCATATTACCGAGTTCATCATAGGTAATGGGGTTACCGTCAACTGAGGTTAAAAGGTCGGTCCAACCGCTTTGGGCATAAGAGAAATTCTTTACAGACAAAGGTGTGCCAAGCTCGGCATCTTTAGCGGTTAAAGGGTATGTTTTAACCGCAGTAATGTTACCGCTTATACCGTTGTATACATATTCTACGGTTTGGTTAGCCTCGGTATTGTCTACACGTATTAGCTGACCGGCATTATCATAATAATAGCGTTTTTCATTACTGCCTGTTATATTTGAATTTTCAAAATCTACAGGCGGTAGCTCATTAGGACCAAGCACATAATCTGTATTTTGAATTATAGCGGTTATATTGCCGTTATCGTCATAAGTATAATTATAGGTGTTTTTAAGACCATTATAGGTTTGTATTAATTCTGTAGGTAGATTATTTTCGTCATAAGAATACGCGGAATCAACTAAACTTGTACTGCCGTTTTTAAACTCGGTTTTGCTTACGGTATCATCTTCATTTTTAGTTGTACGGTATGCAATATTACCGTATTTAATTAAATCTTCATAATAATCTGTAGTATATGATTGGTTAATAAAACCCTCGGTTATTCTTTCAAGGTCAGGTTCTTCACCGTCTTCGGCGGGGACAAACTCTTCACCTATTGTACCTGCCGGCAAATCTACCTTGTTAAGCTTTTGGCTGTTGTATGAATGGATTTGCGCAGAACCGCCGCCATTAATATTCCATATTGTTTCGGTATAGCCGTTATCTGTATAGCTGGTTCCGATATGTTCAACCATATCATATTTAGAAGATAGTGTGCCGTCTTGATTATAGTTGTATGTATAATAAAGAGAGCTGCCACCTGTTACCGAGGCAACGTTTTCACCGCTATCATCATAAGTATATTCTATGCTTTGGCCATTAGCGTAATCAATGCTTAATAGCTGTTGCTTTGCATCGTCACTATACTCGTACTCAGCAAGTGCGGTATTACCAGCCAAAACGCTTGTAACCTTTTGATTACTGTCAGTATTAACTGTATAACAGCTTGACTTTATTTGCGAAAGGGTACCGTCCGCAGCATAGCAGTAACGCACACCAACCGCAACCTTGTTGTTATTGTTTAAATAAGTATCGGTTTGCTGTGTGGTATTTAAACCATCGTACTGTGGGTTATACTCGGCTTGGCTTATCTGCTGTTTAATTCTGCCGTAATTATCATAAACATTACGGCTGGTTACAACATTATTTTTAGTTTCACGTAATGTATCACCGTTAAGATTATATTTATAGCTTATGGTGTTTTCTGAATCGGTTTCACTTTCAAGCCAACCTATTAAATTATGTGTATAAGCTTATGTGTTACCGTCAGCATCGGTCTCACAGCTTAAATAACCGTTGTTATCATAGCTGTAAGTAGTTGTACCGTCACCAGTTTCAACGCTTTGCACTAAACCGTTAGAATGATAAGTATATTCTGTGCTTTCGGTGCCTTTATCGTCGGTTTTTGTAACAGATAAAGTATTACCTTTACTGTCATAAGTATAGGTAGTTGATTCTTTATCTGAAACTGTAGAAAGCAAATTATTGTTTGAATCATAGCTATTATATTCGGTAAGATAATCTTTTTCGGTTATAG
>JAZREW010000021.1:0-8951 GCA_045661005.1 Acutalibacteraceae bacterium
TGGAGCAACTATGAATTTCGACCGCTACACCATTTCACAGTCACTTCTTCTACCACAGGCAGCGCTCCTGCTTAATGCCCGCACCTTCGTCACTCGAGTTCGAGTTACTATGTAATAAAAAAATAAACAGTACCCAAACTAATCGATACTGTTTACCTGGCGGAGTAGGAGAGACTCGAACTCTCGCGCCGCGGTTTAGACGGCCTACGCCCTTAGCAGGGGCGCCTCGTCACCAACTTGAGTACTACTCCAAATTGCTATACGTTTTAAAAAATATTAGTTTTTTATATAATCATATCAAAGGTTCCTCGGCTGCGTGCCCTCTTGCGGTGCCCGAAATTTATTTCAGCTTGGAGCGCTGATAAATTTCGACCGCTACGCCATTTTAAACTCGCTTCATCTGCCGCAGGCAGCGCTCGGTTAAAATGCCTCGTCACCAACTTGAGTACTACTCCAAATTGCTAAACGCAAATAAAAAAATATAAAAAAATGGCGGAGAGGATGGGATTCGAACCCATGTGGGATTGCTCCCAAACGGTTTTCAAGACCGCCTCGTTATGACCACTTCGATACCTCTCCGTACTAGACTAGGCTATTTTAACACAAGCTAAGCGAAATGTCAACACCGTTTTTGAATTTTTTTGATATTATATTATAAAAATTTTTAAAATAGTGTATATTTTGAATTTTTGTATTAAAAAGTTCTCCTGCTAAACCGATTTTCCATTAAAAATTCCCTGCCTTTTTAGGCAGGGAACAACATAGCTCTAAATTATTGAACAGCATTATTTGCGGCAATTTTAATATTTGTGGTGTAATATCTACCGTCTCTATAAAGCTTCACATTTACAGTGTCGCCGGGCGAATAGTTTTTAATTGCATCGTCCAACATAGTGTATTCAGTAATTTCTGTGTCGCCAAACTGGGTAATAATGTCACCCTTTTCAATGCCGGCAGATTTTGCGGGACTACCGTCAGCCACGCTTAACACAACTGCACCGGCAGGGAAATTATAGTATTTTAAAACTTGTGAAGTATAGCGTTCACTAATAGAAATACCAACGTATGGTTCGGGTGAGTTTTCTTTGGCAATTATATTGTCACAAATTTTAACAACAGTATCTGATGGAATAGCAAAACCCATACCCTCAAATTCTTCTGAAACAATTTTAGAACTGTTAATGCCTATAAGCTCGCCCTTGGTGTTAACAAGCGCACCGCCCGAATTTCCGGGATTAATAGCCGCATCTATTTGTATAAGCTCTATTCCTGTATCCGAAGAAACTACACGGTTAAGACCGCTTATAATACCGAAAGTTACACTATCCATAAATTCAAGACCACCGGGATTACCTACGGTTATTACGTATTGACCAACCTTTAAATCTTTGGATTTTGTAATTTCTACTGCAGTAAGACCCGATGCGTTTATTTTAATTACGGCAAGGTCTGCTGAAATGTTATACCCAACAACGGTAGCTTCGTGTGCTTCTGAACTTGCTGAATCTAAGAAAACCTCTATTTTTGATGCGTTTTTATTTGATATTGCATCAGCTATAACGTGGTAATTTGTGATAATATATCCGTCAGAAGAATATATTACACCGCTACCGTCTCCGCTAGCTTCGCTGGCGCCTCCAAAAAAGCTTATAACTGCGGTGGTTGTGCGTATTCCAACAACGCTGGGGGTTACTTTTTGTGCTACAGCTTCTGCAACCGATTCTGCAGTTTCAGAAATGTTTATATTAACGTTATTTTTCGGGGTTTCAGAAGTAACGGTTGCAGGTGTTTGGTCAGCGGTAAATAAAACCACGCCCGCACCGCTTAAAGCACCTATAACAGCCGCTAAAATGCTTGCTATTACTACAATTGAACCGCCGTAAGTCTTTTTTTGTTTTGGTTTCTTTGGCGGTTTTGGATTATAATAATTACTGTTAGCGTAATTGCTATAAGGATTTTGAGATTGGTAATTATTATTGGCATAAGTGAATTGTGGTTCGGGTTGAGGTTCAGCCTGCGGTTCGGGTCGGGCCTCGACTTGTGGTTCGGGTTGAGGTTCGGATTCACGAACAATCTCATCCTGAATTATATCGTTTTTTTGTCTATTATAAAAGCCACCCTCGGGTGTTACAGTGTAACCGCTTTCTTCATTAGTAGGTACTGCCGAATCAAAACCGTTTAATTCGCCCGAGGTATTATTAATATCGTTATTAAAATTTTCCATACAACTTTCTCCTTCATTCAAGAGTAGGACTAAAAGCAAAACTATGCGTGGTTTTGCTTTGTACAAGATATTTTAATGTTATTTTATTGCATTAAGTAATCAAATATGTGAATTTTCGGTAAACATTAAAAGAGACTTTGGCGAAAATTGGTTGCCAAAGCCTCTTTATATATCAAATTTTAATATGCTTTGCCCCAATAAAGCATGTGCTTAGCTTCTTTTCCACAGCATACACACTTGCCGTCAAGCTGTTCTTGTTCAAAAGGAATACAACGTGAAGTAACACCGGCTACTTCCTTCAATTTGTCCTCGCACTCACGATCGCCACACCACATAGCACGTATGAAACCTGGCTTGGTATCTGCAATTTCTTTCATTTCGTCAAGGCTCTTAGCGTCATAAGTCATAACGTTTCTGCGGTCCAATGCTTTGTTGTAAAGACCTTGCTGTACTGCCTGTAAAAGCTCGGGAATGCGTGTTTCAAGCTCGTCAAGCGAAACTACGGTTTTTTCACCATTGTCACGGCGAACAACAACACAAACATTGTTTTCAATGTCTTTAGGTCCAAGCTCTATACGTAGAGGCACACCCTTCATTTCGTACTCTGCAAACTTCCAACCGGGTGTTTGCTCACTGTCATCAAACTTAGCACGGCAGATATTCTTAAGTCTTGCATAAACCTCGTTAGATTTTTCAAGAACACCTTCTTTGTGTGTTGCAATTGGTATAAGAACTGCTTGAATTGGTGCTATAGCAGGTGGTAAAACTAAACCGCTATCATCACCGTGGGTCATAATAACTGCACCGATAAGACGTGTTGTAGTACCCCAAGATGTTTGGAAAGGATTAACAAGGTTATTGTTTTTATCTGAATAAGTAATATCAAAAGCTTTTGCAAAACCGTCACCAAAATAATGAGAAGTACCGCTTTGTAATGCCTTACCGTCATGCATAAGAGCTTCTATTGTATAGGTAGCCTCAGCACCTGCAAAACGTTCTTTTTCGGTTTTAACACCCTTTACAACAGGAATAGCAAGGCAGTTTTCTGCAAAATCTGCATAAACATTAAGCATTTGTATTGTTTCTGCCTGTGCTTCTTCTGCGGTTGCGTGTAGGGTATGACCCTCTTGCCATAAGAACTCACGTGAACGTAAGAACGGTCTTGTGGTTTTTTCCCAACGTACAACGCTACACCATTGGTTGTAAAGCTTTGGCAGGTCTCTGTAAGATTGAACAATATTCTTAAAGTGGTCGCAGAAAAGTGTTTCAGAAGTAGGTCTTACACACATTCTTTCTTCTAGCTTTTCTTCGCCGCCATGTGTAACCCAAGCAACCTCGGGTGCAAAGCCTTCTACATGGTCTTTTTCCTTTTGTAGCAGGCTTTCTGGAATAAACATAGGCATATATACATTTTCGTGACCTGTAGCCTTAAAACGAGCATCCATCTGACTTTGTATATGTTCCCAAATAGCGTAGCCGTATGGACGAATTATCATACAACCCTTTACTGAAGAATAGTCAATAAGTTCTGCTTTAATACATACATCAGTATACCATTTAGCAAAATCCTCATCCATAGAGGTAATTGATTTAACAAGCTTTTCTTTAGCCATATTTTCGGTGAGTACGCAAATATTACGTACCCGCTTACCACCTTTCATTTTAACTGCTTTTTGCAAAAGTGCATAATTTATTTTATTATAGAGTAGTTTTACAAATTTTGCAACAGTTTTTAGCGTTTTACCACGCTAAATGCTACTTTTTTTGAAAATTGCCCCATTTTTTTTAAAAAGATATTGACAAATCAGCGAAATATACATATTATTTTCTTAGTACTTAATCATAAAATGGTACAATTTCAGGAGGTTAGTTATGGTTTTTGAAAAAATAAAAAAGCTTTTAGCAGATCAACTTGATGTTGATGAAGATGATATGACTATGGAAACAAACATAGCCAAGGACTTAGGAGCAGACAGTTTGGATGTTGTTGAGCTACTTATGTCTATAGAAGATGAATTTGAAGTTGAAATTCCTGATGAGGAAATTGAGAACATAAGAACAATTGGTGAGCTCACCGAGTACATTCAAAAGAATATTTAATTATCTACCGTCACGGATTAATCTGTGACGGTATTTATTTTTTATTACACACATATTTTTAATTGACTTTATGTGTGGTTTAAGGTAAAATATATTTAATAATGTATATGTTGGAGAGGTATGTAAAAATGAAACCGGTTTATAAAAGAGTTTTACTAAAATTAAGCGGTGAAGTGCTTGCGGGCGAAAAAGGTTCTGGCATAGATTTTGATAAAGTGCTTGAGGTTTGTGAAAGGGTTAAAACATGCGTTGAAATGGGTGTGCAGGTAGCGATTGTTGTTGGCGGCGGCAATTTCTGGCGTGGCAGATCCAGCGGCAAAATGGATAGAACAAGAGCAGACCATATGGGTATGCTTGCAACATCTATTAATTCTTTAGCACTTGCAGATGCGCTTGAGCAGTTGGGTGTTACCGCAAGGGTACAAACAGCTATTGAAATGCGCCAAATCGCTGAGCCTTATATAAGAAGCAAGGCTGTGAGACACCTTGAAAAAGGTAGAGTTGTAATTTTTGGTTGCGGTACAGGTAACCCATTCTTCTCTACCGATACAGCAGCAGCGTTACGTGCTGCCGAAATAGGTGCAGATGTTATATTTAAAGCAACTAATGTTGATGGTGTGTATGATAGCGATCCGAAGCTTAATCCAAATGCTAAAAAGTACGATACGCTTTCACATATTGATGTTTTACAGCAAGGTTTACATGTTATGGACAGTACCGCAGCATCGCTTTGTATGGATAACGGTATTGAAATACTTGTATTTAATCTTGATAAACCCGATAATATTGTGGCCGCCATGGTTGGTGAAACTATTGGTACTGTTGTAAAATAGTTTTTTCTTTGTTGGCGTTTTTTAGAGGTTTATAAATTATGCAATTTGATTTTTCTATGAAAAGGCTTTCGCACGAAGCTAGAAAATTTGTACAGCTTCAGGTGTTATACACCGGTATGAGTGCGATTTTAACCCTTTTTATTAATACCTTTTTGCTGAATGCTTACGGTTCTTTTTCAAAACAGGTATTGATTTATAATGTTGTTATGGCTTTAGTGCAACCTGCGGCTATGATTATTGCTATGAGGTTTACTGAGGCTAAGAATGCATTATTTACACAACGCATAGGTTTTGTTTTTTATGGTTTGGCGCTTATTGTGTTGTGTATATTTGGTGAAAGGGTTTCGCCAATGTATCCGCTGTTTGCTATTATGCTTAGCTTTGGTGCGGGTTATTACTTTTCTGTTTACAGCGCACAGATGCTACATTATACAAATGATGATAATAGAGATTTAATAGCAGGTGCACTTGGTTTATTTGGTTCTATAATATCAATTACACTACCATTAATTTCGGGGATTTTAGTTTCCTTGTTTGGTACTAGTATCGGCTATAAAGTAGTGTTTGGTATATCGGCATTGCTGGCAATGTTTGCATTGTTTACAAACAAAAAGCTGCCTCAGTTACCAAAGCATGAAAAAGAACCTGCATTTAGAAAGGTTTGCAAAACGGTTTTAAGCACGCCTGAGGGTAGACTTATAATGATTGCAAACGGTTTATCTAACTGTCGTTCATTTACTATACCGATTTTTGTAACCTTGTTGTTTTACAATCTTACGCCTGATGAATTTCTTATTAGCGTAAATTCTACCATAGGTTATATAGTAGCGCTTTTAGGTGCAAGTATTTACGGCAGCTTTGTTAAAAGCGAAAACCGAGTTAAATTTAGTATAATAGCGGCTGTTGTGGTAACTATTCCAGTTTTATGTATGGTATTTGGCCTTAACATAATTATGATAGTTATTTTCAATGCAGTTTACGGATTTTTTAATACATTCAACGCAACACCGGTGCTTAATACACATTTTAAGCTTATGGAACAATTGAATCTTCGTTCTGAATACGGTGCAGAGACCCATCTGCTCAGAGAGTTTTTTGTTTCAATCGGTCGTGTGTTGGGTCTTACTTTGGTTTGGATTATTCCTCAAACCAATGCAGGCGCTATAGTGGTGCTTGTTAGTATGTCTGTGTTTGAGTTAATTAATTCAGCCTTACTACACAAAATTCAGAAAAATTTAGATGCGAGAATGTTCCACTAAATCAAATATATATAATTTTTAAAGGAGAATGATTATGAACGAACTTATCAAAAATACTGAAGAAAAGATGAATAAAACGGTTGCTGTTTTGGAAAGAGATTTTAAATCAATAAGAGCAGGCAGAGCAAATGCTTCTGTGCTTGACCGTATTACTGTTGACTACTACGGCGCACCCACACCAATTGAGCAGATGGCTGCTGTATCTGTTCCGGAGCCTAGAGTTCTTATGATTCAGCCTTGGGACGCTACTTCTTTAAAGGATATTGAAAAGGCTATTCTTATATCAGATATTGGTATTAATCCTCAGAATGACGGTAGAGTTATTCGTCTTTCTTTCCCACCTCTTACAGAGGAACGCCGTAAGGAAATTGTAAAGGATGTTAAAAAGTTTGCAGAGGATAACAAGGTTGCTATTCGTAACACCCGCCGTGATGCAATAGAAAAGCTTAAAGCACTCAAAAAAGCTAATACTATTACAGAAGATGATGTAGCAAACGGCGAAAAGAAAATACAAAATCTTACTGATAAATACTGCAAGGAAATTGACGATCTTGCAACAATCAAAGAAAAAGAAATTCTTGAAATTTAAGGTATATTTGTTTAGGGCTGTTTTTGCAGCCCTAAAATCTTAGTTTGGCGGTGTGAAAATTGTTAGTATTTAAAAGCAAAAACGAAAAAGTTGAACGCAGGTTGCCCAGGCATATTGCTATTATTATGGATGGTAACGGCAGATGGGCAAAAAAGCGTTCTTTGCCACGCACAGCAGGGCACAGTATGGGTGCTAAAACATTTAAAGAAATAGCAAGATACTGCAATAAAATAGGAATAGAATATTTAACAGTTTATGCTTTTTCTACTGAAAATTGGAAGCGCCCAAAAGATGAAGTTGCCGGTATTATGAAATTACTGCGTGACTATCTTAAAGATGCTGAAAACTTTAAGGATGAAAATATAAAGGTTAAATTTATAGGCAATTTAGAGCCATTGGATGACGATATAAAAGAGCTTATAAAGAAAAACGAAGATGGCTCAAAGGATGCCACCGGTTTAAACCTTAATATTGCTATTAATTACGGCGGTAAGGACGAAATTACCAGAGCAGTTAGAAGAATAGTGTCTGAGGGAATACCCGCCGAAGAAATTACAGAAGAGGTAATTTCTGACCATTTGTATACCGCCGGTATGCCTGACCCCGATTTTATTATAAGACCAAGCGGTGAGTATAGACTTTCTAACTATCTTATATGGCAGTCGGCTTATGCTGAATATTGGTTTTCTGATATTCTTTGGCCAGATTTTAAACCGAAGCATCTTGAAAAAGCTATTGACGATTATAACCATCGAAACCGTAGATTTGGAGGAGTTTAACAATGCGTACTCGTATTATTTCAGGAATTGTAATGGGTGCTATAGTGGCCTCAGTGCTTGCTGTAGGTTTAATTTGGTCACCCATTGTTATATCTGTGGCTATAGCTTTGTTGGCGGCGGGTGCTGCGTATGAGCTTATTCACAATGCTGTGGGTATTAAATCCAAAATGGCTTTGATAGGTGTTTGCACTTATGCGGCTTTGACTGCATTTACAGAAAAATTCACCTACCATTATTTATTTATTTTAAGTGTTTTATATTTTGTTTTTGCTGTAGTAGTGGTTTTAAAGAACAACAAAGAATTTACACTTGCTCATATTGCATCGCTTTGCGGTTTGCCGCTAGCGTTAAGCTTTGCTTTTGTTTGTCTTAATGGGGTAATAAATCATACAAACGGTTTATATAATTTACTGTTGTTGCTTAATTTTTCTTCTGTGTGTGATATGGGTGCTTATTTTACAGGCGTTACTTGTGGCAAACATAAGTTATGCCCAAACGTAAGTCCAAAGAAAACAGTTGAGGGTGCCGTTGGCGGTATAGTTTCAAGCGTAATAGTAACGGTTATTTTGTGTCTCTGCTTTAGCAAACCTTTGCTTATGCCTGTTATAGCTACAATTCCTTTATGCATTTTGGGTATGCTGGGCGACCTTTTTGCATCGTCAATTAAAAGGGCAGTAGGACTTAAGGATTACGGAAATTTAATTCCGGGTCATGGTGGTATTTTAGACCGAGTTGACAGTATAATAATGATAGCACCTGCTTTTTATCTGCTTATTGTGTACGGGGTGATGTAATGAAAAGCTTAATAATTTTAGGCTCTACTGGGTCTATAGGTACACAAGCACTTGAGGTTTGCCGTAGGGACGGTTATAAAGTAACCGCTTTAGCGGCTGGCAGTAATGTAGAACTTTTGGAACAACAAGCAAGAGAGTTTAATCCTTTGTATGTGGCAGTTTTTAATGAAAGTGCCGCAAAAGAGCTCGCCATTAAGCTGAAAGATACCAACATTAAAGTGCTTTCAGGTATAGATGGTGTTTGTAAAGTGGCTGAGAGTGAGGGCGATATTGTACTTAACGCTATCGTTGGCATTGCGGGTCTTAGACCTACACTTGCGGCAATAAATGCGGGTAAAAATATAGCTCTTGCTAATAAAGAAACTTTAGTTAC
>JAZREW010000022.1:0-19184 GCA_045661005.1 Acutalibacteraceae bacterium
CAAGAACCGCTTTTTCGCCGTATGAAATTCCGGTTGGTATAGTTATGGCTTTTATTGGTGCGCCATTCTTTATATTTCTTTTAATTAGAAAAAAAGGATCACAAGAGTATGATTGAACTAAAAAATATATTTGCCGGCTACGGAAATAAAACCATTTTACAAGATGTGTCTGCTAGCTTTAAAAAGGGCGAATTTACAAGTATTATAGGTGTAAACGGTTGCGGAAAAAGCACGCTTTTGAAAACGATTCTTGGTATTTTACCAACGACCAAGGGTAGCGTTATAATCGATAATACACCGATTAGCAATATGACCAAAAACAACATAGCACAAAAGGTTTCGTATTTGTCTCAAGGAAAAAACAGACCCGATATCACGGTTGAACGTTTAGTGCTTCACGGGAGATTCCCGTATTTGAATTATCCAAGGCGTTATTCTAAAAAAGACCGTGAAATAGCCCTTTCGGCAATGGAAAAAGTGGGCGTGCGTGAGCTTGCTGACAGACCGCTTAATACATTGTCGGGTGGTATGCTTCAAAATGTTTATATTGCTATGGCGCTTGCACAGGACACGGATTATATTATTTTAGATGAGCCAACAACATATCTGGATATTTCTCATCAGCTTAAATTAATGAGGTTGTTAAAAACATTGGTTGGCACGGGTAAGGGAATAATTGTAGTTATGCACGACCTGCCTTTAGCCATGACTTTTTCGGACAAGATATTGTTGCTTGATAAGGGGGCAGTTGTAAGCTATGATACCCCTAAGAATATTTACGATATGAAAATAATAGAAAAAAGATTTGATGTAGAAATAGAATATTTTAGCGATAGAGAAAGCTATAGTTATAAATATTAATAACTGAAATTTTTATAAAAACGGTGTGGCTTCAGTTTGCCACACCGTTTTTAGTTATTATTTATCTATCTTATTTTCTTTAAGATATTCTTCTTGCCAGTAGTCTATCTCGCCGTATTTCTTATCACGCTTATAGTCAACAAACCATGATTGTTTGTGCTTAAATGGCGTATCGAAAGTATTTTCAATACGTCCTGTTCTTTCCAAAACGTTCATACATTCTCTTATACAACCCTTAGCGCCGCACAATGCGAAGTAACCGCCCGACATTTTACGTACCAAAGGATACTGAGGAAGCTGGTATTTACTGCGCAGATAAGGTGTTTTAACCCACTCACTATCTCTGAGTGCGCATACTAACTTATAAGCTTCAACTTCGGTTAAATCTGTCTTTGTTACATCAAATTCGAAGTTTGGAAAAGCACCTTTGAAGAATGGAGAAGCCTGATTGTTCATACCATGGTGAGTAAGGGTACAACGTCCCATATGTACATCACCAAAAGTGATTTTCTGATCACCGATGTTAACAGATACTGTTTCATCTGATTTAACATCAGGAATAGCTTGACCTGGACAACCACGTGTACATGCACCGCATTTAGTACAAATTGTACCGGGCTCAATTATTTCATCAGGTTCTAACTCGGCATCAGTAATGATACATCCTAAACGGCAACGGGGGCCAAATTTTGAACTTAGAAATACCTTTGACCAACCAATTTCTCCTAAACCTGCACCTACACCGAGATAACGCACCATTGCGATTACACTGGGAGGCAATCTGCCGGGCTCTACCGGGTCTTGGAACGGCTGTCTTTCAGGAACAGCAGGGTAGTGAGGAACTGCTTCCCAACCAAAATCTTCTATAAAAGATGCCAAACGATATGTAAGTCTTGGACGATAATAGTTGTTTAATCTTCCGTAAGAATAGAAAGTATAGTTATTCCAACAAGTACCTTCTTCTATACCTCTGTATGTACCACGTACTATGCGTTGGAGAGTAACTATTACGGTTTTTGCTCCTGGAAAATAGTTTTTCAAATTCATCATAGGTGGTGCTTCTGCAAATCTTTCGATAGGAGCAATACCTACATCATCAAGACCGATTTCTTTGGCAAAATCTTTGATCATTTTACTTGTTAATTTCATTTTGCCACCTCTTTATTTAACTTCAAAAGGTTCTACGTTTTTCTCTGCGAAATCTTTAGCCCAAGTCTTTCTCTGGCGGAACTTATTATGGAATACGTTTTCAATAAGACCATTTTCTTCGAGATGAATCAAACAAGCTCTTGAACATAAAGCGGCACAACGATCAGGTGCTGCGGTTTCAAGATAAGGATTCGGGAAAGTACCGTTCTTACATTTTGAGCAAAGCTTTGTACTAATTTTAGCTACAGGAACTTTTAAGCCTGCAACGTCAAACTCTGTAGTTTCGTCTTCAATAGCACCAAGTGGGCAGGAATTTTTACAAGCACCGCAAAGGTCACATACAGACTCTGTTACTAGCGGATCGCTTTCAAATTCAGCCTCTGTTATAATCATTTGGAATCTTTGGCGGGGACCAAATTTCTTAGAAAGGAATAGACCGTTAAGACCTACTGTACCTAAACCGCAAGCAGTTGCCGCATAGTTGAAATCAGGCACTACGTCAGGTGCGGGAGCGCCTTCACGAACTGAAACGCCATAGCCCTTAGCCTCTTTTGGAACCGGAGCAATCGGAACGGCTTCTTTGCCGTTATCTTCAATAAAGCGAGCAATATTGTAGCTACCTTCAGCGATATAGTCCATATCCAACCAGGTGATACCAAAACGTGGATAATCTTCAAAGTTTGTACCTTCTTCAATACCACGTAATGCGCCTCTGTTTATACGCTTACCAATCATAATAACTGTCTTAGCCTCAGGTGCAATAACGAAAGGATTCTCGTTATCAGGAACAGATTCAAAGCGTTCCTTGCCTGCAAATCCAATCAAATCCACACCTATTGATTTTGCATAATCAATAACCATTTGCTTTGTTAAACTCATAAAAACAAACTCCTTTATACTTTTTTGAACAATTTCTGTTCTTTGGCATAAGAATAACATCAGCTAAAAATTCTGTCAAATTTTTTCATATTGTGAAAATAGTTGTGTGAAGAATAAAAATATGCTAAAATCAAAACAATAATTTTGGAATGGGGTGGTAGGTTGATTAAGTCTTTGGAAAAAGCTTTAAAAATTTTAAACTTTATAGCCGAGGGGAACGGTGAACCTATAACTCTTAAAGAAATATCTTCGGCTTTAGGCATTCATGCTTCTACCTGTTCACATATTTTAGAAACAATGATAGAGCTTCATTATATTGAAAAGGCTTCAAAGGGTAAGGGGTATGTGATTGGCCCTGAAATTTACGCTATAGCAACAAGACGTAATTATAAGGATGCACTTTTGCGCTCGGCTGTACCGCAGATGAATAAGTTGTGTATGGAACTTAAAGAGACCATTGTTATAAGCACCTTTGTTAATGGAAAGCTATATATTCCGTACCATGCGTACTATAAGGATGAAAAGGTTTATAAAAAAATGACACAGCAGAGTAGCTTGTTTTCTTCTGCTTGCGGATTAGTAACCTTAGCTTTTCTTGACAGATATGATCTTGAACAGGTTAAAATAACAAGTAATGAGGAGTTTTTGGTTCAACTAAATAATAACAAGGAAGTTTTAAAGCAAATACGTAAGGATGGATTTTATAAAAAGGACGAAATAGTTGAAGGCACTTCGGCTGTTGCTTACCCTATATTTGCAAACGGGAAAATAATATCATCTATTGGGGTTTATATGCCATCAGAAAGATTTTGCGGTGAGCATTTAGAAGAAACACTAACCAAGCTTAAAAAAGCGGCATTTAACATTACAAATAAATATCAATAAAAAAATAGCGCTCGGCTGAGCGCTATTTTTTATACAGTTAATTATTTGGATTATTCACCTAAAGTGCATTTTTGACATTTTCTGCAATCTTCACAGCTTTCATGGGGTTTTATGCCCGAAATCATAAACTGAAGTATATTGTTAACCTGATATACTAAACGAGAAAAATCGTTTTGAGCTTTTGTAAGGGTAATCATAGTTTCATTAGTTGAAAATTCCTTAAGAAGAGCCTGCTGTTTTTCTTTAAGGGAATTAACTAAATCAAAATCGTAACCCTCTCTAGCTCTTTCGTCCTGAATACTTATATCAAGCTCGTTATATAAATTGATTTTTTCAACTAATTCAGGCATATTGGAAAGCTCTTTTTCTGCTTGTTTTTGAGTGGTATAGGCTTCACTTTCACGCAAAGCCACACCAAGCTCATCTATAAGCCTTGCAATATTTTCTTGCATATTACTCAAGACCCTTTTCCTTCCAATAATTCTCCCACCAAGGATTAACACCGTTTCCTACCGGCTTTTCACGTTTGTAATCCATAATCCATGGCTTTTTATGCTCAAACGGGGTATCAAACAGATTTTCAATTCTCTTGGTTTTTTCAAGAATGTTCATACATGCTCTGATACAACCTCTTGCACCGCATATAGAATGGTAACCGTCTGACACATTAATAATAAGAGGATATTCCGGTATGGTTCTTCCGGTTGGTAGGAATGGTGTAGCAAACCAGTTACCAACTCTTAAAGCACAACAAATCTTGTAGGCTTCAACCTCTGATACATCACTGCTGCAAACGTCAAATTCAAAGTTGGGGAAATCTTTCTTCAAGAATGGAGAAATTGTGCTATTGAAACCGTGATGTGTAAAGGTACATCTACCCATTTGAACATCGCCGAATGTATAGTCTTTTCCGCCAATATTCACTGTAACGGTTTTATCTGACTTAACATCAGGAATAGCTTGACCGGGACAACGGCGTGTACAAGCGCCGCACTTGGTACAAATTGTACCGGGCTCGATTAAATCATCCGGTTCTAATTCAGCGTCGGTAAAGATGGCACCCATTCTGCAACGGGGACCGAATTTCGAGCTTAAAAATACCTTTGACCAACCCATTTCACCCAAACCGGCACCAACTGCTAAATAGCGGATGCTTGGTATAACGTTGGGAGGAAGTCTGCCTGGTTCTACGGCGTCACGGTAAGGCTGTCTGTCAGAAACACCGGGGAAGTGAAGACAGGCTTCCCAACCGTGATCCTCTATAAAGCAAGCAAGCTTATGAGAAAGACGGGGACGAAAATAACCGTTAAGTCTGCCGTATGAGTAGAATGTATAGTTGTTCCAGCAGGTGCCTTCTTCGATTCCACGATAGCTACCACGTGTAATTCTTTGTAGAGTTACAATTACGGTTTTAGCTTCGGGGAAATAGTTTTTAGGATTCATTAAAGGCGGTGCGCCTTCAAATCTTTCAATAGGACAAATACCAACATCGTCTAAACCGATTTTTTTGGCATAATCTTTTATCATCTGGCTAGTTAATTTCATTAAGTTCACTCCTTACTTTATTCCTTGTAGGGATCAATCTTTGTTCCATCTGCAGTTAATGCCCAACCATTGCGGTTGCGGAATTTATTGTCAAATGTGTTTTCGATAAGACCTTTTTCTTCTAAGTGAATCATACAACTTCTTGAGCAAGAAGCGGCACAACGCTCGGGTTTAGCAAGGTCACTTATGTAGCTCTTAAACGCACCGTTGTTGCAAAGATTGCAAATGCTGTGGGTAATGTTTGCAACAGGAACAGTAAGACCGCATACGGTGAAATCGGTAGTTTCATCACTTATAGCTTCAAGAGGACATGATTTGATACAAGCTTTACACTCGTCACATACATTTTTTTCTACCAAAGGATCACTTTCGAATTCAGCTTCGGTAATTATCATTTGTAATCTTTGGCGAGGACCGTATTTCTTAGAAAGGAATAAACCGTTCAAGCCTACAGTTCCAAGTCCGCAAGCAGTAGCTGCGTAGTTGAAGTCAGGCACTACATCGGGAGCGGGAGCACCTTCACGAACGGGTATACCGTAGCCCATTGCTTCTTCGGGAATTCCCACTATCGGAACAGCCTCTTTGCCGTGGTCTTCTATGAATCTTACTAAATTATAACAGCCTTCGGCATTGTAAGACTGGTCGAGCCATCTTATGCCGAATTTTTTAAAGTCTTCAAAATTTGTGCCTTCTTCGATACCACGAAAAGCACCTCTTGGGATGCATTTACCTATCATAATTACAGTTTTAGCTTCGGGTGCAATTGAAAAAGGATTAATTTCTGCGGGTACATTTTCGAAACGATCACGTGATGCAAAACCGATTAAATCTATTCCAATTTCAGTTGCAAAATCTATAACCTGCTGTTTTGTTAATTGCATATAATCAGCTCCTTATATTATTTGTTGTTTTGCAGAATATCATCTTCTGCGGTGTGATTGCATTCGTATCTGCTTTCGCATTTACTGCAAGGATTATCATCATCTATTCCCGTTATTGCAAATCTTATTTTATTGTTTACTTCACTTACAAATTGCGAGAATATTTCTTTGGCTTTTATCATTTCTACAATTAATTCATTTTCTGATAACTCTTGATTGATTTTTTCAAATTGAGCATAAAGTAGCTCAAATTTTTCCGAGTCACCGTTTTCTTTTGAACCCTCTTGATTCAATTCTTTTTCATAATTGTAGAATGTATTGATTTTTGTTGTAAGTGCCGAGTCGTTTTCTACAGCCTTACAAGCTTTTTGCATATTCAGGTATTCTTGGGACTTGAGGATAGCCTCGCCAAGCTCTACCGTTTTAGCCAAAATAATGTCTTTTTCGCTCATAAAAACACCTTTTATTCTTCGTAAGGCTCTACATTGTTGCCGTTAATATCTACAGCCCAAGTTTTGCGCTTGCGGAATTTATTAACAAAGGTATTCTCAATAAGTCCTTTTTCCTCCAAGTGAACCATGCAGTTTCTTGAACAAATTGCAGCAATACGGTCAGGTATAGCTTGCACATTAAGATATCTTGGGTCTGGACCGTTCTTACATACTGCACAAGCGCCGTAATTAACACGTGCCACAGGAACCTCTAAACCGCAAACATTAAATGTATCGGTTTCATCTTTTATAGCATGTAATGGGCAGGATTTTTTACAAACGCCGCACTCGTCGCAAAGCTTTCTTGTTACAAGTGGGTCGCTCTCAAATTCTGCATCTGTAATTATCATTTGGAATTTTTGTCTGGGTCCAAAACGCTCGGTTAAGAACAAACCGTTAAGACCAACAACACCAAGACCGCAAGCGGTGGCTGCGTAGTTAATATCCGGAACAACCTTGTCGTTAGAATTTCCGTATGTAGTAGCAGTAGCGTTTGTGGTGAAAATCGGAACAGCCTCTTTACCAAAACGCTCTATGAAACGGGATAGATTGAAGACCGATTCAGAAACATAGTCATGCTCTAATTCTTTCATACCGAATCTGGTATAGTCTTCAAAGTTGGTACCTTCTTCAATACCTCTTAAAGTACCACGAGTTATTCTTTTTCCTACAACGATAACCGTTTTGGCATCGGGTGCAATGGTAAATGGATTTTTGTCTTCAGGTACATCTTTAAAACGGTCACGTGAAGCGAAACCTATTAAATCAAAATCCTCATTCCTTGCAAATTCTATTACGGATTGCTTAGTCAATTGCATTAAGATTCAACTCCTTAAATTTTTTATGTTGACTACCTTTTTTAATTTAACAGTACGGTATTATTTTTTGAATAGAATTTTCAAAAAAAATAGTCGAAAAAACGAAAAAGCATTGAAAAAACGCAATTGGTGTAATATAATTTTCACGAAAGGTGGGGGAATAATGATTTTTGCCAGAAAAAACATAGAGTTCAGAATTATTAACGTTTTTAAAATAAATCAGAACAATGTTATGAAGTTTGCAACGGGTAGAAATTATTCCTGCATTTCGTTCAGACAAAATTCTAATGTTACTATAGAATACAATAATAAAACTTTGCAGTTGTCAGATGGTACGGTTTCGTACTTTCCTAAGCTGGTTGATTATAAAAGAACTGCCGAAAACGATGAGCTTATAGCGATTGATTTAGAGGTTTATAATTATAATTCAAATGAAATAGAATTTTTTAAAACCAAAAATTTCTGTAAAATGAACGAGCTGTTTAACAATATATATGAGGTTTGGAATTCGCCCTCTAAGAATAAATATTACAAAACCATGGCATTGATTTACGAATTGCTTTCTATTACGGTTGAAGAATGCGTTGAATCTAGAAAAAGCTTTCCTGAATATCTTGATAATGCGATAGATTATATGCATACCAATTTTTTCGATTCTACGCTTTCTATAACTAAAATAGCAAAGCATGTTTCTACAAACGAGGTGTATTTGCGTAATTCTTTCAGGGAATATCTGAATATTTCGCCAAAACAATACCTGCAAAATTTGAGAATTCAACGTGCTAAAGCTATGCTTGAAAGCGGATATTTTTCTGTAACAGAGGTGGCGTATAATTCCGGCTTTGAGGATGAAAAATACTTTTCTACAATATTTAAAAAATCAACGGGATACAAACCTTCTGAATACAAAAAGCAGAAAGATGTATTTTAAAGGCTGAAAATACTAATATATTATAACAATTATAAAAAGGCTGTCTTATTAAGGAACACAAATCGGTTTTGTGCATTTATTCCTTAATAAGACAGCCTTGCTTTTTTTATTTCAATTAATTATTTACGGTTTTTGTTTTTTATTTTTTCTCTAAACTGTGTTGGGGTACATTGCATAATTGATTTAAAGCAATGAGAAAAATAGCTGAAATCTGTAAAACCGCAAATTTCAACAATCTTACTTATTTCAAGGTCGGATTCTTGTAAAAGCTTTTTTGCATGTTCTACACGTAAAATTTGAATGTATTTTGAAATAGTAATACCCATATTGTTTTTGAACAATCTGCAAAGGTGGCTTTCGGTGTAACCGAATTTTTGGCAAATGGTTTTAGAGGATATATTTTCGGTATAGTGTTTTTGCAAATGTTCTATAATTTTTTCTATTTTTATAGAAATAGAGTTCTTATGTGCAGAATTAGAAAGCTTGAAAACAAGACCTATAAGCTCATAAACTTTGCCGTGGGTATATAAAGCGTTATATTTTTTATTTGCGGTAACAAGCTCGTTTACAATTCCTATTATTTCGGGGTCAGAAGTGGAATTGATTAGTGTTATTTTGTTATCTAAAAGAGGTTTAAAATAAAAATCCGCCACATAAGTTTTGTTGGATAAGGCATCAAGGTCTAAGAATATACTGTAGATCGATACACCGTCCTCACCAGGAATACCGGCGTGCAGCTGTTGCGGAGAAACAATTAAAAGCTCATTTTCATGTAGGACAAATTTCTGATCTTCTAAAGTTATGTGCATAGAGCCTTTAGTAACATATATAAATTCCATATAATCATGCCAATGAGATTTAAAGCTCTTGAATCCGTGAGAACTTTCCATAAAGCGAATTTCCATTCCGGTTTCAATACTTACCGAACACGCAACTTCTTTTTTAGCATAATCGCTCATTTCAATCATTCCTTTGCACTGGTTATAATATCAATGTACTTATAATTTATCACAAATATTTCATAACAGTCAATAGTAAAATATGTTAAAATACTAGTATGTATAGTCGCATATTTTGTTTAAATAGGTAAAAATCACCAGTTTTTGGCTGTTTTTCAATTATATTCCACTATATTTACGCAAAAAACAATTTATGGATTTTTTTAGCAAAATTGTTATAACGGTGTGTTTGTTACAATGTAAAAATCACCATAATGCAATTGTCAAAAAGGAGATATTATCTTGTTGAGTATTGGTAAAAAATTAATTGTGATAACATTGATAGCTATAATGTCGTTAGAATCTGTTTTAACCTGTTTTGCAACAGATGCTCTTGTTGAAGAAACTTCGGCGCAAAATAATGACGTAGTTGCTGTGTCTTATGATGTAGAGAATAAATACGAAGAATATGCAAGCAAGTATTCAAATACTGAACTCAATCAAGCAGAAATAATAGCCTTTGAGGGCGAGAAGGATTTTGCGGCTGGCGAAACACTTGAGTTAAACGTAGAACTTCCCGCAGATTCATTAGCTTGGATAGTTATAACATACAAATCTTTAAAAAGGCAGGATGCCGAGGTTGCTTTATCACTAAACGGCGCCATTCCTTTTGAAGAGGCTGAAAAGCTTACCTTGCCCGCACATTATTGTGATGAAGGCGAAGTAAGAATTGATGGTAGCGGTAACGAATTTGCTCCGGAACAGATTTTATCTCAGGAATATGCCGAGATAGCTTGCAGAGATTATTCGGGCGAATATTTAAATCCGTATGCTTTTTATTTTACTGCAGGCGTACAAAATATTAACCTTACTATAAATGAAGGTTCTATCAATATTAAAAAGGTAGCTATAGTTACACCTGAAGAAAGCAAGAAATATGCTATAGATGAAAAAGAATTTTCAAATTCAAAGAAGGCTGATGATGTTGTTACCCTAGAGGGTGAAAAGGCGTATTTAAAGTCATCTGTTTCATTAATCCCGTTGTCAGATGATAGCAGTAAGGATGTTAATCCTTCAAGCGCAACAAAAGCTGTTATTAATTATATAGGTGGTTCAAACTGGTCAGGTCCTAACGATACTCTTGAATGGAAGTTTTACATTGAAGAAGAGGGTTATTATCGACTTGGTTTTCTATATCGTCAAAATCTTGTTTTGGGTGGTATTTCATATCGTCATTTAAAAATTGATAGAAAAACTCCTTTCAAAGAGTCTGAGCAGATCAAGTTCAAGTATGGCACTAATTGGGAATATATGGACTATTCGGATAACGAAGAGGATTATTACATATATCTATCACAAGGCGAGCATACACTTTCACTTTCTGTTACTGCAGGCGAGTTGACAGACATTTATCGTAGATTGAAGGAAGTAACCGCCGATTTGGGTGACTTATACATAGATATTACTATGGTTGTAGGCGAAACGGTTGATATAAGCCGTAGCTATGAGTTGTTTAACCAAATTCCTCAATTTAATGAAAGACTTAAAAGCGCATCTGACAGACTTGAAAAAATTTCACATGACCTTGAGGTTTTACAAGAAAAAGAGGGCGGTTCTAATGTTTCAACAATAGGCAATGCAATAGAGACGCTTAATAAAATGTATGAAAATCCGTATTCGGCACATAAGTACAAAACAGCATACTATTCTGCGTATACCAATTTAAGTGCATTACTCGGAACATTAACCGATATGCCGCTTGATATAGATAGAATATTCATAATAGGTAAGGATGCCGATTTTAAAAAGCCTACTGCTAATTTCTTTGAAACTTTTTCCTTTGGTTTAATGCGTTTTGTAAATTCTTTTGCTAAGGATTATGCAATTGTTGCCGAGGGCGAGGAAGAGGCTTTAAACATCTGGGTTAACTGGGGTAGAGACCAGACCCAAGTGCTTGATTCGCTTATACAATCTAATTTTGTTAAGAATGAGAAAATTCCCGTTAATGTAAAGCTTGTTAATGCTACGCTTATTCAAGCTATACTTTCGGGAGACGGACCGGATATAATGCTTCAAATGTCAAGAACAGAGCCTGTAAATCTTGCAATGCGTGGCGCACTTCTGGATTTAAAGCAGTTCGAGGATTATGATGAAGTAATGGCTCGATTTACAAACGATGCTCATGTTCCTTACAGTTATAAAGGCGGTGTGTATGCGCTTCCTGATACAATGAGCTTTTATCTTATGTTTGTCAGAACAGACATTTTCGAGGAATTGGGATTAGAAATTCCTGAAACATGGCAGGAATTCATTTATGCACTTACAATTCTTCAGCATAACAATCTTCAGGCAAGTTTACCGTACACACAGATAGTTGACAGTACAACTGTTAATGTAGGTGTTGGTGGTCTAACTCTTTATCCTACTATGCTTTTGCAAAACGGATTAGGTCTTTATAACGATGACCTTACTAAAAGCACTTTAACCTATGAAGACCAAATAGGTGTATTTACACAGTGGGCTGAGTTTTATACAAAATATAAGGTTCCCGTAACAATGGATTTCTATAATCGTTTCAGAATAGGAAGCGCACCATTAGGAATAGCGCCTTATACACTTTATACACAGTTAAAGGCTGCAGCACCTGAAATTGATGGCAGATGGGCGGTTTCACTTATACCCGGTACTGTAGGTCGAAACGGTGAAATTAATCATACATCGGCCGGCTCGGGTGCAGGATGTGCTATTACAAAGCTTTCTAAAAATCCTGATAATGCTTGGAAGTTCTTAAAATGGTGGACCCAAACAGAAACCCAGCTTAAATATTCTGAAAGTCTTGAGTCGCTTCTTGGACCTTTGGGTCGAGTTGCCAGCGCTAATATTGAGGCTTTAAAGAACATGGTTTGGGATGAAGAGATGATAAAACTTTTAGATGAGAAGCTCGACACAGTTATTCAAATACCTGAAATACCCGGCGGATATTATACCGCAAGAGGTATTGACCAGGCTTTTTGGAATGTTGTTGAACAAAATGAAAATCCTACAGATATGTTGCTTGAGTGGGGTAATGTTGTTGACCGTGAAATTAAGCGCAAACAACTTGAATTTGCTAATTAAAACCTTTCTTTAAAGCGGAGTGGAGAAATATATGACAAAGAGTAAAACTAAATCACCTTTAGAACGAAAGCTGAAAATAAGCGATTCTATGGCAGCTTATATATTGTTGGCGCCGTTTGTTATATTGTTTTTCATATTTACTGTGTTGCCGGTATTAAGTTCCATTGTTTTAAGCTTTACTTCGTATGATATGGTATCAATGCCTAAATTCGCAGGATTATCTAATTATTTAAGAATGTTTTCCGGCGATGAGGTTTTTCCGAAAGCTGTGGTAAACACCCTTAAGTTTTCTGTAGTTACAGGACCCGTTAGCTTTTTATTAGCTTTCTTATTGGCTTGGCTTATAAATGAGTTTGGTAAAACCTTAAGAACTATATTATCATTCTTGTTTTATGCACCGGCTTTGATAGGTAATGCTTATTTTATATGGCAAATTGCATTTTCGGGCGATGCGTACGGATATGCAAACAGCCTTTTAATGTCACTTGGATTTATTGAAAGCCCGATAAACTGGTTTAGAAATGTAAATTACAATATGGGAATTTTGATTTTTATTCAGTTGTGGCTTAGTATGGGTATTTCATTCTTGGCAGATATAGCAGGTTTGCAAAATGTTAATCCTGAGCTTTATGAAGCGGGTGCGATTGACGGTATAAGAACACGCTGGCATGAGCTTTGGTATATAACCCTTCCAAGTATGAAAGAAATACTGCTTTTCGGTGCGGTTATGCAGATTCAGGCTACATTTTCTATCGGTGCGGTAATTAAGGTATTGGCCGGTTATCCCAGTGTTAACAATTCGGTGGATACTATAGTTTCGCATTTGCAGGATGTAGGTATTGTAAGATATGAAATGGGTTATGCTGCGGCAATTTCGGTTGTACTGTTTTTAATGATGGCTATTACTCGTGTTGTTGTAGGAAAAATACTCAATTCGCTTGGTAAATAATCTTGAAAAGGATGAGCTTAGTGCAAAAAAAGTCACAATATAAAAGATATACACGAAGCCGTTTTGGTTCGGCTTGTATCTTTGTTTTTCTAACCATAATGGGTTTGGTATCGGTACTGCCAATGATTTATTGTATATGTACTGCTTTTAAGCCGTTAGATGAGTTGTTGGTTTTTCCACCAAGATTCTTTGTGCACAGACCCACTCTTGAAAATTTTGCAGTTTTACCTTCATTATTAAGTGATCTGCATGTTCCGCTTTCAAGATATATTTTCAACTCGTTTTTTGTAACTGTAATTGCAACGGCCTTGCAAATAGCAGTTTCTTCTGCAGCGGCTTTTGTTTTTTCTAAGACAAAGGTTAAGGGCAGAATAGTTATATTTTTAATAGTTCAATTTTCTTTGCTTTACAATGCATACACTTTGGCAATTCCACGTTACCTTATATACAATTGGATAAACATTATAAATACATATTGGGTATATATTTTACGGGCAATTCCATCTTCAATGGGTGTATTTTTGATAAAGCAGTATATGGATTCAAGTGTGCCGGATACACTTATAGAAGCCGCTAAGATTGACGGTGCTTCGCTTTTCAGAACTTATGGTTCAATAGTAATGCCAATAACAAAACCCGCATGGATGACATTGCTTTTGTTTGCATTCCAGCATATGTGGGCAGATATTCAGCAGGGTATTGTTTTTAGCGAAGAATTAAAAACCTTGCCTTATGTTATGTCATCTGTTACCGCCGGCGGTATTGCTAGAGCCGGTGCCGCAATGGCTATAACTGTAATACTTATGTTACCACCGGTAACTATATACTTTATTTCACAAAGTAGTGTTATGGAAACTATGAGTACATCTGGTATGAAGGGATAAAAGCTACGAAAGGAAGAACGCAATGAAAAAGATTAAAAAGCTTGCAGTTTTAATGCTTTGTATTGTTTTGCTGTTAAGTAACAGTAGTGTTGCATATGCATCTCAAATACGAACTACTGACAGTTTTACTCATCAAGATACTGCAAGCGGAACACAAGTAAGCGTAGCTATGCCGGATGTTTTTGAAGTAGATAAGGTTGTAGATGCCAGAACCTTAGGTCTTGAAGAATCGTATGGCACAATTACTGACATTGTGTGCGATGAAAACGGAAATTGCTATATATTGAGTGAAGACGGAATAATAGTTGAATTTGATAAAAACTATAATTTTGTTAAATATCACACTCCGCTTGATTCTTCCGGAAAGCAGTATGATTTTAACGGTGCCAGAGGAATATATGTTAGCCAAGGCGAGATATATGTTGCAGACACTTCAAACAGCAGAGTAGTGCATTTTAAGGATGATGCGGTAATAAAAGAAATCGTTATGCCGGATTCTGCACTTATTCCTTCTGATTTTGTATTTACCCCAACTAAAGTTGCCAGAGATAGCAAGGGTTATATTTACGTAATAAGCGAAGGCTCGTATTACGGCGCTGTTATGTACGACCCTGCCGGAGAATTTATTGGCTTTTACGGTGCCAACACCGTGTCTGCTGGTGTACTTTCAACTTTAGGCTATATTTGGGATATGCTTACAAGTAATGATATAAAACGAGCTAAAAAGGTTAAAACATTACCTTTTCAGTTTGTAGATATATGTACAGATAGCAACGATTTTGTTTATACCTGTACAGGTCTTACATCAGACTCTAACTCTACAGGTCAAATCAGAATGTTGAGCCCCGGTGGAACTAACATTCTTTACAGACGTTTACATAACGGTCAAAGGGTTGGCGTATCATCATTCTCTTTTGGCGAGTCTGATTATGCTAAAAGATTAAATAAAAAGATTAATCAGGATTTTGAGAGCATTCAAGTAGATAAAAACGGATTTATTTATGCTTTGGATTTAACCTACGGTCTTATATACGTATACGATGTTGATTGTAACTTAATTACCGCTTTTGGTGGCGGTAGGGGAAGCGGTAATCAAGAAAGCGTATTTGCTTCTCCAATTGCTATTACGGTATGCGAAGAACGTATTTATGTAGCTGATTCATTAGATAATAGCGTAACAGTTTTTTCTGTTACTGATTTTGGAGCGAACTTGCTTAAAGCTCAGAAAAAAACGCTTGATTCTAAATATTCCGAAAGCGAAGAATTGTGGCAAAAGGTTTTAGAAAATGATGCTCATAATCAGTTAGCACTTCGTGGAATGGCTAAAATTTCATATATAAATGGTGATTATAGAAAAGCGTTACAGTATTCTAAAGATGGTCTCGATTATGTAATATACGGTCAAGCACTAAAAATGGTGCAAGAAGAGTTTATAAACAATAACTTTACATGGTTGTTTTTAGGTTCGCTTGCGATTATAGGCGTAATTATATTCCTTATTATATATAAAAAGAGAAAGAAAATTGTACTTATTAAAAACGATAAGGTAAAAACATTTTTCAATGGCTTTTTACATCCTTTTGATGCTTATAATACAATTCGGTATAAAGATAAAGGCTCTATGAAAATAGCTTTGGTAATGACCGCTTTGTATTTCGTTTCATCAATTTTAAAAGCGTTGTGCAGTAACTTCCGTTACACAAGCTTTGATGAATCAACCTTTAACTCGGCTTTTGTACTTGTTAAAACGGTTGGTCTTATAGTGACCTGGGCTTTAGCAAACTGGGGTGTAAGCGTACTACTTCAGGGTATAGGTAAGTTTAAGCATGTATTTATTGTTACTGCTTATAGCGTATTTCCTATAATTGTATGCAATTTAATTTCAATTCCTATTTCACATCTTATTACAACGCCCACAAGTACCTTGATGAATGGTTTAAGCCTAGTGGCAATGGCTTGGACAGGAATTGTTCTTACAATAGGACTTATGATAATACATAACTTTACTTTCCCAAGATTTTTAACTTCGGTAGTAATAGGATTGTTCTTTATGTTGCTTATTGTATTAATAGTATTTATCTTCGGTATACTTATAACTCAGCTTACAAGCTTTGTTGTAACAATATTAATGGAGATTATATACCGCTGATAGAATTTGAAAGGATACGATGAAATTTATGAAAAGAATCAAAAGAATATCAGCCTTAATCGTCGGTATTCTTATGTGTGTTTCTGTGGCGGGTTGTAAGTCGAACAAACCTAAAGAATATGTAATACCAAACGATCTTTCCATGGTTGAAGCTGAGCTTTTGGCGGAAAATGAGAATTTTACGTTAAAGTGGGACGATCAGGTAGGTTGCGTGATGCTGTGCGACAAGAAAACCAATGCGGTTTGGTCTACCACCCCTTACAATGCTTATTTAGAGCAGGATGATTCAACTGCGTTAAATTCTTCTCTTACCATAGAGTATTATGATGTTTCTGATTCTTCTTTACAGAGTGATAAATCTTATAATTGCGTAACAGAAGGCGCTGTGTCTTCAAAGCAGATAGAAAATGGTGTGTGCATCACTTATTATTTCAGTGCCGCTGAAGCAACAGTTCCTATGTACTTTAAGTTAGAAGAAAATGGCTTGAGGGTTAGCGTTAAGGCTAATGAAATTGTTGAATCCGGAAAATCGAAGCTGATTTCAGTTTCTTTGGCTCCGTATTTATGCTCGGTTGCAAACGCACAGGATAAATCCTCTTATTTAATGATACCAACCGGTAGCGGTGCGCTAATGTATACAGATAACGAGCTGACTAAATCCTCAAGAGATTATAGTGGAGATGTTTACGGAACCGATGCTTCAAGAATGCAGCTTGATGTGATTGCAAACGAAGAAAAGGTTACAATGCCTGTATTTGGTGCAAAAAGCACAGATAATAATGCGTTATTTGCTGTAATAGAAAACGGTGCTGAATCTGCCAGAATTGATGCTACTGCGGGCAGTATGCGTTACGGTTATTCGAATGCCTTTGCTACTTTTTATGTGCGAGGATTTGACGAAATAGAACAGATTATAGGCTCTTGGCGTGCAGATGCATTAGCTTTGGCTGAAACCTGGTCTGAAACTGCAGAATATTCGGTTTGCTATTATCCTTTAGATACTTCTTTAGCCGATTATAGCGGAATGGCTAAATTTTATAGAGAATATCTAAAAGAAAAAGGAATGCTACTTAAGAGTGATCTTAAACAGCAAAATCTACAGCTTGAAATAGTTGGTGGCACCCTTAGCAAAAAGTTCTTTTTGGGTATTCCTTATGAAACAGTTGATACACTAACATCCTTAGACCAAGCACAAGAAATTATAAAAGATGTATCAAGTGAAAATGATGGCGGTATAAACGTTTTACTTAGCGGATATGGTTCTACAGGTCTTGATGTTGGAAAAATAGGTGGCGGTTTTGAAATTTCTTCAAAATTAGGCAATCGCAAAACCTATTCAAATATAGAAGATTATTGCAAAGATATTGGTGCAAATGTCTTTACAGATTTTGAGTTAATTTATTTCAATAAGTCGGGCAACGGCTTTACAGAGCTTGTTGATACCGCTAAAACCGCAAACTTACAAAAGGCAAGTATGAGTCCGTTAAGGGTAAATATTCGTATGCCTAAAGAGGATGCAAAAAAGGCGAGTATGCTAAAACGCAGTCTGATAGATAAAGCGGTTGATAAGCTTATTAAAAAGACCAAAAACATTTCAGGAATAGGTCTTGGTTCATTGGGAAACACGGTTTATTCGGATTATTCTGATGAAAGCTTTTATATGAAAGCAGGAACCGAAAAACAGGTTTCAAATATTGTAAAAGAACTAAAAAAGAATGATAAAAATGTAATTTTACGTTCAGCAAACGCTTATTGTGCAGGTCTTGCCGGTAGTGTGTGCGATGTTCCGCTTGATAACGGTAAATATGATGCATTCGATGTTGATGTACCTTTTTATCAGATGGTTTACGGAGGAAATATTCCGCTTTACAGCACACCTATAAATTTTGCGTCTGACAGAGATGAAGCGTTGCTTAAATCTATAGAGTATGGCGTATCGCCAAATTGGTGTGTTTCTAAAACACATAACAGTAGTATAAGATCAGAAAACGGCGAGTTTTACTACGCTATGGAATATGATTCTTTAAAGAATGAAATACTTGATTTTTCGAAAAAAACCAAAGAATATTATTCAAAAATTTCTGATTCTGTGATTCTTAAGCATGAATTAATTTTGGATGGAGTTTCAAAAACCACATTTGAAAACGGCGTTGAGGTATATGTTAATCATACCGACAATGCTGTAAATGTTCAGGATATCACAATAGAAGCAATGTCTTATGTGACTATTTTTTAAAGAAGGGAGAGTGAATTATGAAAAAACATACTAAAGGAATAGATTCAATTAAAACAAGATACGGTTACTATTTTGTGGCACCGTGGCTATTGGGTTTGGTTATATTTGTAATTAAGCCGTTAGCTATGTCAATTTACTATTCTTTTACAAATGTACGCATGGTAGGAGGCGGCATTACTACTGAATTTGCCGGTCTAAAATGGATTAAATTCCTACTTAAAGAGGATGCGGATTTTATAGATCAAGCCTTATCTTCTTTGGGTGATTTAATAACCTCTTTGCCAATTATACTTTCGCTCTCTATGATTTTGGCTATTGTGCTGAATCAGAAATTCAAAGGAAGAATGATAGCAAGAAGTGTGTTTTTCTTGCCGGTAATAATAGCTTCGGGTCCGGTAATGAGTGTGTTGGCAGAATTTACAATGGCTGAAGGTCTTTCAAGCTCTTTTGGCGGTGCAGAGTCTGCAGCAG
>JAZREW010000023.1:0-7626 GCA_045661005.1 Acutalibacteraceae bacterium
CCTTATTATGAATATACACCCCGAAGGGTGTATATCATATTTATGGTTAATTATGTCAGATTTATTACTTATATCTAGGCCTGCCAAAACCATATATCTTTGATGACGTTTTAAGTATCTTATGCTTCTTAACTGCATTACCGTCATTGCCTGCAACATAGTAATAATATTTGGTATCTACTTTATATACCATGCCGGTATGACCACACTTTTGAGTAGATGTATTCAAGAATATCTGATCACCATAGTGACCTGTCTTAGAAGTACGGCCCTTTGCCTTATAGTATTGATAAGACCATTTACAACCTGCACCGCAGGACCTTGAAGGTTGGCATAATACATACTCAGCATCTTTTGCAGACTTTGCGTTATAGAGAATGCAATAATCAAAATATATATCACACCATGCTACACCGTTCTTTTTGCCGTTGTAAAATGTCGGGTAATGATCATCTATATACTTAGCAAACTTGTTTTTGTTTCCTTTTCCCTCTTTGTAGCCTACGTTTGCGAGGGCTGTCTTTACACACTGGCTTGCGGTCGGTTTCATGTTTTTGCCCTCTTTATGTCATCAAGGTTATCACATAACTTCTGTATAACGAGTGTGTTCTGTGATACAACGTCAGATAGCTGCTTGATTTCCTCTTTGTGTGATGCGTTTAATTCTTTAAGGTCGTTCCTGTAGTTATCATTTGTCTTTGCAAAAAACCAACCTATGCAAATGCAAGCACAAATAGGAAAACCGTAACTGCCTATAATTGTCAAAATATTTTCAATGCTCATAAGATAACCCCCTTTAACCTACTACTACAAGGCATATACTGCCTGCTGCCGTAAAGTTACCGCCGTTAAAATTATTAAGTGTTTTAATTACTGTTTGTGCATCTGTCTTTATTGTATTGTCGTCAAGATACAAATTATATTTTGTTTCCGACCTTCCGACTATTGCAGTATTCTTTCTTATATCATCTTTATAAGTTGATAATACATCAACATGACCTGATACCATACATGTATCTTTTGTAAGTGCTGTTATCTCGGTAATGAAATACTTTCTTTTAAAGTCGGGTATATCCATATAGTTATAACCGGCTACAGTCTCGGCAGAAACATGACAAAGAATAGAAGGGTTAATTACATTGCTGTTATTGATCAATGTACCTGATAAAGAAGTACCCCCTGTCTCCATTACTTTATCGAGTGCAGTTGTCTCTGACTTTGTTATATAAAGATTACAAGTAAAGCTCATAATATAACCCCCGACTTCAAAAGTCCTTCTATTTCAGATATTTCCCCTTCCGTTGCTGCTATTCCGCTAAGATGACATGCTTCTATTATCGCATAACCTGTTAAGCTTCCTAACTTAATAGCCTGGCCAAAAGGATATCCTTTAACTTTTGCAAAACCTTCATAACTCATTTGGTGTGGTGTTTCGATAACAAAATAAGGCTTTTTAATACCCATTAACGAAGTTACACCTGATACAGTACCTGACCTGCTTATAGTAGGCTTTGCAAGTGAAGATATAGACGAACCTATATTAAGGGCCTTTTTACCTATTGCACCGCCGGCAGCGTTTGCTGCTGTCATGTTTGCACCTGCATTTGCAAATGTACCGGCAGCAGCACCCCCTTCACCGGCAGCAGCAGCCCCTGCTGCACCGGCAGCAGCTACACCTGAGGCAAGTGCCCCGGCTGCAAGTGTTGCACCTGCAATATAGGTATCGCCCCAGTTGGTTTGAGATATCGGCCACGAAGCAGCAACCTGACCGCTGAAAGTATATTTAACAGATGCTTGACTTTCTGTCTGTGTTTTCGTGCCTACTGCAATGAATGCAACAAACTGACCTGTAACATTATCGCAATGATAAACAACCCAAACACGTTTATTAACAATATCATCTGTGTTTAATTCTCTTATACCTATACCGGGCAAGTAAATTGATACCTTAGTATAAGGTGAATAAGCCAGGTAATTGTCAGACAGTCTCGGAAAATCAGAATAACCAAAATGTATTGTTTGACGTTCCTTAGCAGGATAAGCATTAACACCTGTACTTGACCCTAATACTTGTATTGTCTCTGTTGTATCATATATATCAAGTTCATACGGCAGATAGTGCAAAGATATTATTGCCTGTGAAGGGTTTTGAAACCATTTAACAATAGAAGTACCGGGGTCATTCGCATGAAGATAACTAAACAGATCACGTATCATGGTACTGTTCATTCTGTAAAGCCTTATTGAACCGGCAGCAGTCATACCGCCTGCGTCTAATGTCGGTATGGTTACCGGTGGTGTTCCCGGTATACCGTCAGGCTGACCGCCTTTGTTATTAGGGTCATTACTGCCGGGTATAGGGTCATTAGGGTTATACTTGTCACCTGTATCTACTGTTGCAAGTGTCCTCTTATACCAATATATATTGAAGTCATAACCGATAAGCTGAACAAGGCAATTAAATTTACCCATGTTCTGATCAAACCAAACTTCAATAACAACTCTTACATAACGTCTCCAGTCTTCACCCTGTGTGTCACCTGTTGCATATGGTATCAATTCAGGTGCAAACTTCTCACCGTTAATAAATGCTTCAGGCCAAACATTAATATTATATTGAAATATATTATAAGGTGGCCTTGATACCATTTTTGCATCACCTGTTGCAAGTGACTTGTCACCCGGTGTACCCCAATTACAGCCGGAAAGATAACCGGTATTACCAAAATTATAAGAAGCATCAAGATAAAGATCGCCTGCACTGTCGGTCTCGGTTTTTGTAGGCGTTACATATGTTTGGCCACTATAATAGTCAACACTATCTGCTGCAAGCATACCCAAATCACCGAGAAATGCATAATACTCACTGTCTTCATTAATATCGGGTATCTGATAATAAAAACCACGATAGCACCTGAAGGGGTTAAAGCCTAATGCTTCGTCAATGGTCTCAATAACGTCTGACATGGTATCATAGCCGGTAAATGAAGGTTCAATAACATCAACCGGCGTTGAACTGTCAGTCGGTACACGCCCAAATATTTCATCATCTGCAAGTACCGCCAAAGGGTATGTTTTTGTACGGTCATTCAGAAAATAAGTATCAACAATGCAATATTTCATATTTACCCCCTTTAATCACTTAATCATATACGTAAGTAGTACATGAAGACTACTTACGTATATTGTTAGGTGATTAATCGCCTTCGCCTTCGCCGATAAAGAATACTACAGCATTCTCGTTTGTATCTACCCAATAACGTGCTTCCTGATGATAGAAATAGTTAGTAAATCTAGCACCGGCATTGACATGACTTGTAACTTCTCTTTCCTCGCAGTCTACACCGCAAGCATCATAATCAAAGAGTACAGCAAGAATACCGCCCCAACTGATTTCTTTTGTCGAACCGGGGTTTTCAGGGTCTTTGATTTCAATATGAATTGAAGATGCTGTATCAAAGTCAAAGCTTGACCCTGTACCCTGGAAATTAGCAATACTTTCTGACATAGGCAGTGCAGTATACTGCTCGTTAAACGTATCACTCTGAAGATATACGTTCGCTGCCGACTTCAAAAAAGTTGACATGATGAGCATCTGCTTAGACTTCGGGGTGAACCTAAGAAGACCGCCCTCGTTAAAGAGTGTGCTAGCAGTTGCGATTTTGTCAAGGTACTGAGAGATAACAAGCACGCTAAACCTGATAAAGTCAGGTGTATAAAGTGCATCTTTCTTTGCGAGTGTCGTACCGAACTGAGTATTGTAAAGGTTCAAAAGGTTAACAGCCTTTACGCCTGTCTTAGACTGGTCAAGGTCGGGGATATCATCAAGCACGGTTGAACCGATAAGATAAGATACAGCAGCCTTTGCAAGTCCTTCAAGCTTCAATTCGATAGAAGTATCTACTGCATTGAAAAGCATAGAAACAAAACTGTTAAGCTCGTTCCTGTTAGAGAATGCAGTACGTACCTGCTTTTCCGTAACAGAAATATCTACCCTAAAACTAGCAGCCTGCTGATAGAATTTTGAAGCCAGGGCCGGCTGATTAAACTTGTTATCATCATAGCTATTGCCGTGAACAAGCTTGTAGCTGTCATCATCTACCGCTTCAGGAATTTCCGTCATGTAAATCTTCTGCTTGATACCGAATTCCCAGTTATCACGCCTAAGCTTTGCCATAGCACCGGTATACTTGCGGTCAACAAATATGGTCCTTGTGACCCTGTCCAAAAGTTTCTTTGTGAATGCGTCATAGCTTTCTGCAAGAACTTCGTTACCAACATCAACAACGTTTGAAAGATCGTCAGTAAGAAGTGTTGCTTCTTCTCCGATCATCTCACGTGTTACATCATTTACGAGTGAACTAACCTGTTCCCAATTCATAATAGTTACCTTCTTTCTTTAGTTATAGATATATTGATAAAGCAATTGTCTCGCTTATATCCTGGCATAAAAGGTCATAGAATTTGTTTTTATCCCAAAACCTTAAATCTTTATCAAGCATTCCGGGAATATCGTTACCGTTATTACCCTTCTTAGTGATAGTGTGTTCGTCTTCACCGCTTGAATTGCTTGATACTGTATTCTTAACTGAATTATAAGTTGTAGTGGCTTTGCTGTCATTCGCATATGTAGACGAGCCTAAACCTGCTGTCTGCTGTTCATTAACAACATTGCCCGACTGCGTTGTACTGCCACCTGAATTACCTGAAGCACTACCCTTGTAGGTCTCTACATAATCTATATTACCTGAAGGGTCATAATCTTTTGTAAGTGCCTTATACTCATGCTGCCAATTCTTAATGAATGCGTTATGAAGTATCTTTGCAAGTGTCTGCATTTTTTCACCTTCTACAATGCCGTCTTCATTTGCAAAGTTTTCAAGGTATTTACTGCCTAAGCGGTCACCTTCATGCATTATAAAATATATATCAATTTCCGTAGGGTTAACACCCGGAAACCAGGTAATATTACTTATCGCAGTAAATATACCATTGCCGTTGATACCGTCAGGAAAATAATCTTTTAATTCTTTATACATAAAACCCCCTTACTCAATATCGTCAACTGCTATGATACTGTCATTTAGATATAACTTATCGTCAACAACATCATGAAATGCAGCTATGTTTAAAACTTGACACGGCCTAAGATCATGTAAAAGTGTACCCTCAGATTTAGAATAAATTTTAAATGATGCAATATAACCATAATAACCTAGTGTATTATTTTCACGGCAACCCAGTGTATATTTATGGTTATTAGTTACAGGTGTGTAACTAGCTGTGTGTACCATGTCTAATGAACTTTGATTATTTATATCATTATTTATATAAAGGTGTTCACCTTCTGACCACGCACCAAAACTAGAATAGCCGCTGCCTGTACCAACATCATAGTTATTATTATATAAAGCCAAATATTGACCCTGACTATAACCGCCTGTGTTTCCTGTTACACATGTATTAGCAATATATTCTTTATCATAAAAAATACATCTAATCGTATAATCAGCATTCTGTGTAAAGGGTAATATAATACCCTCACCATTAAACTTTATATAATTCTTATATGTTACAGGGTTTGCGTTAACCTGTCTTTTGCATTCATATAAACTATTGATCATAATTTATCTCCCAAAGGGTTTAAATATCTGCAACATATACTTATTTATTATACTAACCGGAGATAACATAGTTACTTTTAAAACACCCGTAGAAGGTATTTCAAAAGTATCTACAATAGCTGTAGGGTCAGTACTGAAAACTTTATATGCCGTATAGCCGTCTTCACCTATAAATCTATGCCTGAAATATAGATTATAGCTACCTTCAGTGACCATATCACTTAAAACCCACATACCGCCGTATTCTTCAATCCTGCGTGTAGTCTCACTTCTAACAATAGGTGTAGCTATATCTTCAATAATTTCAGGTGCTACTTCTTCTATTGCCGCTGCTACCTGTCTACCTAAGTTATCAATTTCGGAAGTACTATCAAGACCGCCTGCAAGAACATCACGCTGCACCATGATCAAGAAGTATAATGTAGTGATAACATGGTCTTCTAAATCATTTATGCTAACAGATGCTATATTTTCACCTGCACATGCTGTTATCTGCTCTGTAGTATAAAAGGTAATTATGTTGTCAACAATGCTTTCAGGTTCTTTTGTAACAATCTTACTGTCTGTCTTTCTGACATTAAGCTGCACTGAAAAACCTTCAGGTACATTATAGGCGTCTTCACCGTCAACTAATTCAACTTGAAAATCACGGCCGTTATCATACTGAGCTACATATAATACAGGTATTTCACCTTTAGGGTTAATATCAAGTGTTATCTTCTGCATTATCGTCACCTTCTTTGTCTTCTTCAGTGTCGTCTTCCTTATCACCTGCAAGGTCCTCAATAGCTGCTGCAACGTCTTCAATTGCGTCAACTATATCTGTATCTTCAGGTGTTTCTTCGGGTGTTTCTTCAGGTGCTTCTTCGGGTGTTTCCGGGAGTATATCTGTTTCAGTAGTTACTTCTTCAGTATCTACTTCTTCAGTACCAACTTCGGGTGTTACTTCAGTCTGATCAACGGCGACACCTTCAAGTACTTTATCATGTTCTTCTTCGTTTTCTTCCCATGCAGAATTGAATTCAACACTAATGTTTGTATCAAACATAGCATTTACTTCTTCAAGTGCTTCTTTTCTGCGTGCTAACATGTCATCTATCAAAGGCGTTAACATATCGTCATTCAACTGACTTTCATTACTGTTAATGCTTTCACGTTTCATATTATAGTTAGCATTCAAGCCTATTTCGTTATACAAACTAGCCTTTAAATATTGATGATATTCAATAAGGTTAGTAAGTACAGAAGAACATTCACGAAATGGAGTAATATTGATATTCTTATCATTATTACCGACCATAGAGGGCAATTCACCAATTGCACCCAGTTCACCGTGTCTTAACTTCCTAAACCAAAGGTCAACACTTTCTTTATCCTGGTTACTCGCAGCCGTAATAGTAAGCATAGCACGGGCGATTATATCAGTTACGTTAAGTGATATATCATTCTCAACTAACTGCGTGCAATACCTCGTCAATAAAGGTATTAAACCCTGACTATATGTATCATTCCTGATAAGTACACAGTCTTTGCCAATGGTGTATGTTTTACGTGTACTTTCGAGTACATAAGGGTTAGCTACTATATACTTAGTCGGTATATAGTAAATATCAGGCATACCACCCTGACCGCCTGTAGTTACAATAAGGTCATCACCGTTTTTACAAAAGATGCACTGACCATTAACAAGCAAATAATGTTCAAGCCACTTTGAAGGTATGCTATCAGGCAGGCCAGTGTACTTAAACATAGACTGAAGACGTGCAAGGTAATATTTGATATAGCTATCAAGCATTAACCCCTTATCGAACGGTTTATCAAAGTCATACTTTTGATTAAACACCGGGTGAAAACAGTTATTGAAGTCCATATAGTACCCCCTTGTTATAAAAGCATAAGCACATAGTTAACTAGAAGTCAAGCCACCTACCGCACTAACATGTTAGTTGATCAGCTATGCCGCCATTCACCTAGTAGGTCAATAGGTAATTTAATTTCGAGG
>JAZREW010000024.1:0-8679 GCA_045661005.1 Acutalibacteraceae bacterium
CTCCTAAGCGGAAGGTCGGGGATTCGAATTCCTTCAAGCGCGCCAAAAAGTGCCGAGAAATCAAAGCTTATCGGCACTTTTTCTTTTTATGTTCACTCATTTTCTAGGGTGGTTTTTCTTGCTTTTGGAGCATAAAGCAAACTCAAACTTTTACCATATCCCGATTAGCAGGAAATTAGCAGAAAATCGGCGTTTTGCTAATCGCCTGATAATCGGATTTTTAGCAAAATTCTGCTAATTTGCGCAGGCGTATGTTCCATCCATAGACTTTTTGTTTTTTTAGTAATGAACCTTTACGGTTTCTTTTCTCTTTAATATGTGGAATTTTTCATATTCATGTGATATAATCAGGTAGATAAATAAGAATTTTCAGGTGGAGATATGAACAAGAAACTATTAGCAATATTTTTTGCGATGTTAGCCGCAGGGCTGTATGCAATCAATATACCGTTATCAAAATTGTTATTAAATTATATTGAGCCAACGATGATGGCTTCGTATTTATATTTGGGTGCAGGAATTGGAATTGGTATCTTTTTTCTGATTACCAAAAGAAAAGGCAAGGAAACATACGAGAATATCACAAAAAAAGATTTGCCTTACATTTTAGGTATGATCGTGTTGGATATAGCAGCCCCCATATTGCTTATGTTCGGGCTGCTCGAAAGCGCATCCTCTAACGCATCCTTGCTCAATAACTTTGAAATCGTCTGCACATCCCTTATTGCTTTGTTAATATTCAAGGAAGTGGTTTCTAAAAGAATGTGGCTTGCAATCTCACTTATTACAATGTCAAGCTTTGTTCTCTCATTTGAAGAAATATCCGCTTTCAAATTCTCGTGGGGAGCAATACTCGTATTGTTGGCAACACTCTGCTGGGGACTTGAAAACAACTGCACTAAGAATCTTTCAAGCAAAAATACCTATCATATTGTTTTCCTTAAAGGTCTCTTTTCGGGACTTGGTTCGTTGATCGTTGCTTTGTGTCTGAGAGAACGGTTCGCTTTGTTTGGGTACTTTGCATTGGCACTTCTTCTTGGTTTTGTTGCATACGGACTCAGTATATTCTTCTATATTAAGGCACAAGGCATAATCGGAGCTTCTAAAACAAGTGCATACTATGCAGTAGCACCCTTTATTGGAACTTTCTTATCGTTCGTAATTTTCAAAGAAAAACTGACGTGGGCGTATTTCCTTGGTCTTGCTATCATGATTTTAGGAACGATAATTGTTGTGATCGATACTTTGGCAAAAAAGCACACTCATACTCATAAACATCTCATCACTCATACACACGATGGTTCAACACATTCTCATACTATTGAGCATGAACACGAGCATAACCATTACTTATCCAACATAAAGCACCGGCACTATCATAAAGAAGTTAAAGGTTGTTAGATTAACAATTTCCAATTTAGCGAAGAATAGTAAACCAAACTCAGTAACATACCGAGGTACAAGCAATTAAATATAGGCATCTTATGGTAATAAAACCATTTCCCTATTTTTGAATGTTTTGCTACTCGTCTGCTAATCAGTCAGAATAAAACAACTTAAAATTAGCAATAACGGCGTAACACAAGATAACACTTTAACCTTAAAAATCCCCTGACAACAGGGGATTTTTCTGTATCACAAGGGATGTCATTATCGTTTCCCTCGGTATCACCTAAGGGTTAGTTGTGCGTTCGATTCACGCAGGGGGTGCCAAAAAAGCCAAGTTTCCAAAATGGAAATTTGGCTTTTTTATGTTTTATGAAATTACTTTTATAATTATAAACAACTACTTAATAAAATCTTCCTTTGGCGATTTACCGTACTTTGATTTATACGCCTTAAAAAATGTTGAATAATCGTTAAATCCCGCTTTTATAAAAACTGTTGTTGGACGATTTCCCTTTTGCAAAAGCTCATGTGCCAAAACAAGACGTTTAGCTAACAGATAGTTCCAAAAGGTAGTTCCGGTGTATTTTTTAAAAAGTCGTATTAAGTGAGTTTTGCTTAAATAAAATCTTTTTGATAAGCTCTCTAAAGAAATTTCTTCAGATAAATTTGCATTTATATATGCTACAATATTTAAAAATATTCTCTGCTTAAAATCGTTTTCTTCTGATATTGGTGTTTCCTTTGATAATTCATTTAAAACCAACGTAAGATACAACTTTTTCTCAATTTCATTCTTCGTTTCAATAGTTTTATTGAGATAATAATGTATATTTTTATTTTTAAGGTCTTGTGCTGAATATTTATTATTTTTACCGAGCGGGCGTTTTTCTATAAAATCAATAATATGATCCGCAGCTTCACTAGCTAAATTTTCTGTATCAAAATTTATAACCAAGCTTTTGTATGGTATATTTTTCTTCATTAAAAGGCTGTGAGCCTCACCTTTTCGCATTAAAAGAATGTCGCCCGGGCGCAGATTATATACACTACCCTCAACATAATAATCGGCACTGCCGTGTATAAAACAATAAAGCTCATGTTGTGTATGAGTGTGCAGATTAAAAGAGCTTATATCAGGTGCAATAACTTCGTTACTAACCGCCTCAAAAATTCCTGCCATAAAACCACCGCTTAAGTAAATAATTTCTTTGGTTAATATTTTAACACTAAATGTTAATATTTTCAATAATTTTGTGTTGTTTTTAACAATAGATTTATTTTGCTAAACATTATATAATAAAAATAACTAAAAAATGTGAGGTATTTTGCTATGAAATTGTCATTTAGATGGTATGGTGAAACCGATCCGATTTCACTACAGTATATCCAACAAATACCAAACATGCGCTCGGTTGTAAGTGCAGTTTACGATGTAAAACCAGGCGAGGTTTGGCCCGAAGAAAGCATTAAAAAAATGAAAGACGCAGTAGAAGCTAATGGTATGCTTTTTGATATTGTTGAATCTGTACCAGTTCCCGAGGAAATAAAGCTTGGCACAGAAAAAGCAGATGAGTATATTGAGGTTTACTGCGAAAATATTCGCCGTTGTGCTAAGTACGGTATAAAATGCATTACATACAACTTTATGCCCGTTTTTGACTGGACAAGAACTCAGCTAGACAAACAAGCCGATGACGGTTCAACAAGCCTTGTTATGTACTGGGATCAAATGAAAGATTTAGACCCACTTAAAGATGATATTCACCTACCCGGTTGGGATTCAAGCTATACTCAAGAAGAGGTTAGAGATTTAATAACCGCATATGGCAAAATTGGTGAAGAGGGATTGTGGGAGAACCTTGAAAAATTCCTTAAAAAGATAATTCCTGTAGCCGAAGAATGTGGTGTTAGAATGGCAATTCATCCTGACGATCCGCCATATCCAATCTTTGGTATACCAAGGATTGTAACTAACGAAGAAAATCTTGACAGATTACTTTCTATAGTAGATAGTCCTGCAAATAGCCTTTGTTTCTGTACAGGCTCACTAGGTTGTGCTGATTTTAATGATATACCTAAAATGGTGCGTAAATACAGCGAAATGGACAGAATAAGCTTTATGCATATTCGTCAGGTAACTCTTATGGAAGACGGTAGCTTTGAAGAGAGCGGACATCTCTCTAAATGTGGCAGTCTTGATATGTATGAAATTGTTAAGGCGCTTGTTGAGACCGGCTTTGATGGTTATGTTCGACCTGACCACGGCAGAATGATTTGGGGCGAAACCGGCAAACCGGGTTACGGTTTATTTGACCGTGCTTTAGGCGCCACCTATATAAATGGTCTATTTGAAGCTTGCGAGAAAGGATTGAAATAAATGAATAAAAATGTTATTAACACAGATTTAACAGGTAAAGTCGCCGTAGTAACCGGTGCGGGTGGTGTGCTCTGCTCTGCCTTTGCTAAAACATTAGCAAGAGCTGGCGCAAAGGTTGCACTACTTGATTTAAATTACGAAGCCGCAAAATCTTTTGCCGATGAAATTGTAGCCGAGGGCGGTATTGCAAAGGCTTATTCCTGCAATGTTTTAGATAAATCTATTTGCGAGGCTATAGCTATAGAAGTAGAAAACGACCTTGGTAAATGTGATATTCTTATAAACGGTGCGGGTGGTAATAATCCAAAAGCTACTACCGATAAAGAATATTTTGAGCTTGGCGATATTGATGCCGATACAAAAAGCTTTTTTGACCTTGACAGCGAAGGTGTTGGCTTTGTTTTTAACCTTAACTTCTTAGGTACGTTAATACCATCGCAAGCCTTTGCTAAACAAATGGTTGGCAGAGAGGGTTGCAACATAATTAACATATCAAGTATGAACGCTTACACTCCCCTTACCAAAATCCCTGCTTATTCAGGTGCAAAAGCCGCTATTTCTAACTTTACACAATGGCTGGCAGTTCACTTTAGCAAGGTTGGTATTCGTGTAAATGCAATAGCGCCTGGATTTTTCTCTACAAAGCAAAACGCTAAATTGCTATTTAACGACGATGGCACACCAACAGCACGTACAGGTAAAATTTTAGCCGCTACACCTATGGGACGTTTTGGCAAAGCTGACGAGCTTGACGGCGGTTTATTATTCTTACTTAACAACGATGCCGCAAGCTTTATTACAGGCGTTGTATTGCCAATTGATGGCGGATTTTCAGCATATTCGGGGGTATAAAAAATGAAAGATATTAAAATTTTTGCTTTTGCAGATGAAGCATCACAAAATATTGATTTACAAATAAACGCTATGAAACGTAACGGACTTCAAGGTCTTGAAATTCGTGGCGTTGACGGTCAAAGTGTAGTAGATATTTCTTTAGAAAAAGCTAAAGAGGTTAAATCAAAGCTTGATGCAAGTGGTCTTATTACTTGGTCGATAGGCTCACCTATTGGTAAAATTGATATTACTGATGACTTTGCTCCGCATCTTGACCAATTTAAACACATTTTAGAAATTTCAAACGTTTTAGACGCTAAAAACATTCGCTTGTTTTCTTTTTATGTACCTGATGCTAAAGATGCAACTATTTATAAAACCGAAGTTTTTGAGCGTTTAAATAAGTTTGTAGAGGTTGCAAAAGGAAGTGGAATTAATCTATGCCACGAAAACGAAAAAGGCATTTACGGTGAAAATGCAGAAAACTGCCTTGAAATTCATAAAAACATTCCTGAAATCAAAGGCATTTTTGATCCTGCAAACTTTGTTCAGGCTGGTGTTGACACCCTAAAAGCTTGGGAATTGTTGAAGGATTATATTCACTATATGCATATTAAAGATGCTGCTGCAGATGGTTTTGTTGTGCCTGCAGGTTTTGGCGAAGGCAATGTAAAATATATAGTCGAACAGTATATTAAGAACGGTGGTTTTGCCTTTACTATGGAACCGCACCTTACAGTATTTGAAGGCTTAGGTAGCTTAGAACGTGAGGGCGACAAAAGCGGTATTGGCGAATTTGCTTATCCTGATAGTGTTACCGCATTTAATGTAGCTTGCGACACCTTTAAAAATTTATTAAAGGAGATAAACTAATGAAAATAGGCGCACAAATGTATACTGTTAACGCCTTTACAAAAACTTGTGACGGTATTTCAGAAACACTTAAAAAAATAGCCGATATTGGTTACGAATATGTTCAGGTATCCGGCACATGCCCTTATGACCCCACATGGTTAAAATCTGAACTTGATAAAAATGGACTCAAATGTGTAATAACACATACACCTGTTGAAAACGCAGAAGAATCTATTAAAAATCATAATATACTTGATTGTAAATATGTAGGTCTTGGTTGGTATGATTTTCAAAACGGCGAAACAAGTGAGGCTTATAAGGGATTTTTAGATAAGTATAAGCCTATTGCTAAGGAATTAAAGGCCGGCGGTAAATACTTTATGTACCACAACCACGACCATGAATTCAAGCTTTATAATGATAAAATTCTTTTACAGCATTTAGTTGATGATTTTTCTGCCGATGAGTTAGGTTTTACGCTTGACACTTTTTGGGTACAGGTTGGCGGTGGCGAACCGTCTGACTGGATAGAAAGACTTTCCGGCAGAGTACCTTGCATTCACTTAAAAGATTACGCCTACGGCAAAAAAATGGCACCTATTGGTGAAGGTAATCTTAATTGGGACCGTATTTTCAAAAAAGCAGAAAAAAGCGGTACTGAATATTTACTTGTTGAGCAGGACGATTGCAACGGAGAAGACCCGTTTGAATGTTTGTCTCGCAGTTATAAATTCTTAAAATCGAGAGGTTTTTAATTATGGAAAGAAAAATTAAACTTGGAATTATTGGTGTTGGCAACATGGGTTCAGGTCATGCCGGCAACTTAAGAGACGGTAAATGCCCCGACCTTGAACTTGTGGCGGTTGCTGATAACAACCCTGAAAGACTTGAATGGGTTAAAGAACAAAAATACGGTGAGAATATTACTTATTTTGATGATGCTATTGCTATGCTTGATAGCGGCTTAATTGAAGCATGTATAGTAGCTGTTCCCCACTACGACCACAGCATTTTTGCAATCGAATGCATGAATAGAGGTATTCACGTAATGGTTGAAAAGCCTGCCGGTGTTTACACAAAGCAAGCCAGAGAGATGAATGAGGTAGCAGATAAACACCCTGAGGTTGTTTTTGGTATGATGTTCCAGCAACGTACAAACCACATATTCAGAAAAGTAAAAGAGCTTGTTGACTCAGGCAAATACGGTGAAATCAGACGTACTAACTGGATTGTTACAGACTGGTACCGTCCCCAAGCTTACTACAACTCAGGCGGTTGGCGTGCTACTTGGGCCGGCGAAGGCGGCGGTGTATTGCTTAACCAATGTCCACATCAGCTTGACCTTTGGCAATGGATTTGCGGTATGCCTAAAAAGGTGCAGTCTCACCTATTTTACGGAAAATGGCACGACATTGAGGTTGAAGATGATGTTACAACATTTGTTGAATATGAAAACGGTGCTACAGGTTGTTTTATAACCTCTACAGGTGATGCAAAAGGCACAAACCGTTTTGAAATTCAAATGGATAAAGCAAAAATCGTTGTTGAAAACATAGCCGGCAAAGATAATCTTTTAGTTGAAGAATTTAAAATAAGCGAACCCGAATTCACTAAAACCAATACCATTCCATTTGGTAATCTTGAATCAGAAATTATACCTGTTGAAACCGATGGTCAAAATCCTGCACACATAGGCGTTCTTAACGCTTGGGCAGATGCTATTTTGCATGGTGGAAAACTTGTAGCTGACGGCAGAGAAGGTATAAATGGTCTCACCCTTTCAAACGCAATGCATCTTTCTTCATTCTTAGGTAAAGAAATAGAATTACCCATTGACGAAGACCTTTACTATGAGGAACTTATGAAACGTGTTGCTACATCTAAAATTAAAGATGTTAAAACTGTTTTTGCAGATACCTCTAAAACCTATAGCGGTAATAAATAAGGTGATTTTATGAACTTTTTGCGAGTTGGTGTTATTGGTATTGGCAATATGGGTTCTGCACATGCTAGTTGTATTGCCAAGGAAGAATTAGGCGGTTTAAAACTAAGCGCAGTATGTGATATTGATAAAGATAAACTAACTTCTTTCAAAAATATTCACAGCGGTGTTGAAGTGTACACTAATTATAAAGAGCTATTGCAAAGTAAAACTGTAGATGCTGTAATTATTGCTGTTCCCCACCCTTTACATGCCGACATAGCAATTGAAGCTTTAGAAAATGATATTCACGTTCTGTTAGAAAAGCCTGTGGATGTGCGTGTTTCTAAAGCCGAAAAACTAAACCAAGTAGCTAATAACTGTAAAAAAGTTTTTGCAATTATGTTTAACCAAAGAACAAATTGGCTTTTTAATAAAGCTCGTGAAATTGTAAAAAATGGCGAACTTGGTGAGCTTAAAAGAACAGTTTGGGTGATTACTAATTGGTATAGAACTCAACACTACTATAACTCAGGTGATTGGCGTGCTACCTGGGCTGGCGAAGGCGGTGGCGTTCTGCTTAACCAATGCCCACACAACCTTGATATATGGCAATGGATTTGCGGTATGCCAAAAACCGTTACCGCTTTTTGTGACATAGCAAAATACCATAACATTGAGGTTGAAGACGATGCAACCATTTTTACACGCTATACAAACGGTGCTGTTGGTATATTCACCACTTCAACCGGAGAATTCCCCGGTACAAACCGTCTTGAAATTTCGGGTACACTTGGCAAAATAGTTTTAGAAAACGGCTTTTTAAAATGGTGGAAGCTCAAAGAAAACGAGCGGGAGATTTGTAATAATTCTTCAGAAAGTATGCCGGCTATTGATTTTGATTATGTAGAGCTTAAAGCAGAAAAAGTAGAATCAGCCCACAAAGGCATTTTGCAAAATTTTGCAAATGCAATTTTAAACGGCGAAGAGCTAATTTCTCCCGGAATTGAGGGAATTAACGAGCTTACAATTTCTAATGCGGCTTATCTTTCTTCTTGGCAAGGTAACAAAGAAATTTCCTTACCTTTTAATTGTACAGATTTTGATGCAAAATTAGATGAACTAATTCAAAAGTCCAATTATAAAAAAACTGATACTAAAACAAATATTTCTACTGCCTACAGTAAGCGTTGGCAGGTTAATTGGTAGAAAAAACTCTGTGAATGTTTTATAACACTCACAGAGTTTTTTCATAGTATAATTAATTCTTTAGAACTCTTTGTTAAAGTCGGATCGTAGCCAT
>JAZREW010000025.1:0-35671 GCA_045661005.1 Acutalibacteraceae bacterium
TCTGGACATTGTAAATGGAACAATATTAAGCGTAAAAAAGAAAAAACCGATGCCGCAAAAGCAAAAATCTTTACCAAGATTGATAAAGAAATTGCAGTTATAGTTAAAACGGGCGGCGCAACCCGTAACGAAAACAGCAAACTTAAGGATGCTATTGCAAAGGCTAAAGCCGCAAACGTACCTAACGATAACATTGAAAGAATTATTAAAAAAGCTGCGGGTGACGGTGAGGCTAACAACTACGAAGAGCTAATTTACGAGGGTTACGGTCCTTGCGGCGTAGCTGTAGTTGTAGAAACCCTTTCTGATAACCGCAACAGAACCGCCGGCGAAATGCGCCATTATTTTGATAAATTTGGCGGCAACCTAGGTCAGTCGGGCTCTGTTATGTTTATGTTTGACCGCAAGGGCGTAATAAACATTGAAGCTGAGGGCTTAGAAGAAGATACCGTTATGGAAGATGCTTTAGACGCCGGCGCTGATGATTTTAATTTTGACGGTGACGTTTTTGAAATCACAACCGAACCTAACGATTTAGGCGCTGTACGTGATACACTGGAAAGCAAGGGCTACAGCTTTTTATCAGCCGAGGTAGCATACATACCTCAAACCATGACCGCTATTGAGGACGAAGACGCCATTGTAAAAATGGAAAAGCTTATTGATATGCTTGAGGATAATGATGACGTTCAAGCAGTTTGGCACAACTGGGAAATGCCTGACGAAGATTAATAAAAACCAATTAAATTAACAAAACAGGATGTGTATGGCATCCTGTTTTTTGTTTTGTAAAAGGTTACATTTGTGTTAAAAATTTGACAAGTGACCATCTCTTTTGGTATAATACAATATCTATCATGGAGTAGTGTCACCAAAATATTATTTACCGGAAGTGAACATCAATGCTTAAAAGTATGACCGGCTTCGGCAGAGCCGCAGAACAAATCGGCAACCTTGATATTACCGTAGAAATAAAATCGGTAAATCACCGTTATTTTGAGTTTTCCTGCCGTATACCTCGTGTATATCAATTCTTAGAAGAAAAATTAAAACAACTTTGTCAACAAAGTATATCCCGAGGCAAGGTCGAACTTTCAGTTTTTATAGAAGAAACTTCTGAAACCAGCACAGTTGTTGAAATTAACCATTCCTATGCAAAAGGCTATCTTTCAGCTTTAAAGGAATTGGCAAAAAAATATCATTTAAAAAACGATGTTAAGGTATCTTCACTTATAGGCAATACAGAAATTTTCAAAACAAGAAGAACCGTATTGCCGGACGAGGAAATATTAGAAGCCGTTACTGCCGTTTCACAAAAAGCAATAGAAAGCTTTGTTGCAATGCGTGAAACCGAGGGTGAACGCCTTAAGGCTGATATTTCTTCACGTGCCGAAACAATACTTTCAAAGGTGGCGCTTGTAGAAGAACGCTCACCCGAAACCGTTAAGGCTTATAGAGAAAGATTGGAGCAAAAGGTTAAAGACCTTTTGGCAGACGCTAAGGTTGACGAGCAGCGTCTTATAACCGAAACTGCGATTTTCGCCGATAAGGTTGCTGTAGACGAAGAAACTGTTAGACTTAGAAGCCACATAAAACAGCTTGATACATTATTGCAGTTGAGCGAGCCTGTAGGTAAAAAGCTTGATTTTATTATTCAAGAAATGAACCGTGAAACCAACACCATAGGCTCTAAGGCGCAGGACGTTGAAATAGCTCATATAGTGGTTGACATAAAATCAGAGATAGAAAAGATACGAGAGCAGATACAAAACATTGAATAACGCATTTGTTTTGTTTACATAATATTTTTAGCAATAGCGAGGAAACTTCTAATGAAATTAGTTAATATAGGCTTTGGCAATATGGTTTCTGCCAACAGAATTATATCTATTGTAAGCCCTGAATCTGCACCGATTAAGCGTATAATTCAAGAAGCACGTGAAAAAGGTTGCTTGATAGATGCCACCCAAGGCAGACGAACCAGAGCTGTTATCATTACCGATAGCGACCATATAATTTTAACCTACTTACAAACCGAAACCCTTGCTAACAGAATGACCGAAGAAAACATTATTGAGGACGAAGATGAAGAAGATGATTAAAGGCGAAGTTTTTATTATATCAGGACCGTCCGGTTCAGGAAAAGACACTCTTTTGTGTGAGCTTTTCAAAAAATGCCCCGAGCTTGCTTTCTCTATTTCTTCTACTACAAGAGATATGCGTGAAGGCGAAACCGAGGGTGAAAAATACAACTTTATTTCAAAAAAGCAGTTTGAAACTATGATAACCGAGGATGCCCTTTTAGAGTATAACTGCTTTGTAGATAACTACTACGGCACCCCTAAACAACCTGTTGTAGATGCTACCGAAGGTGGCAGAAATATGATAATTGAGGTTGATGTTAACGGTGCCGCCCAAATACGCCAAAAATTGCCCGAAGCTATAAGCATATTCATTATGCCCCCTTCTTTCACCGAGCTTGAAAGAAGACTATCGGGCAGAGGCACCGAATCTAAGGAGGCTATAAAAAAGCGTCTTGATAGTGCCTTGGGCGAAATAAAGCGTGCTACAGAGTATGACTATATTGTTATCAACAATGATATAGCTACTGCTGTTGACGATATAATTTCTGTAATACGAAGTTGTCATTTAAGACAAACTAGTCAGAACCATATTATTAATGAGGTGTTAGAAAAATGTTAAATCCCAATATTGGAAAACTTATTCAAAACAGCGAGAACAGATACCGTCTTGTTTTAGAGGTGGCTCATACTGCACGCAAAATTTCTTCTGAAGCAGAAGAAAGTGGCGAAATTTCAACCTTAAAGCCTGTAAGCGTTGCTATAGACAAGTTGGCAGCTGAAATCTAATTTTACCGGATTTTAATTTCTGTTTCGGGAGGGTTTGCAATGAACGGACTTGTAGCAGAGGTTGCCCTTAAAGGCACCACCTTTGCCTTTGATAAGCTGTACTCATATGCCATTCCGCCCGAACTGCACGCCAAGGCACAGGCGGGTTGCAGAGTTACCGTACCTTTTGGACGTAACAATGCCCAAAAGCATGGCATAATTTTCAAAATTCGCAAGGATGAAATTAAGGGACTTAAAAAGGTATCAACCGTAACTGATGATACACCTGTTCTCACAGAAGAATTGCTCGGTCTTTGCGAATATATGCACGAAACCGTTTTTTGCAATTATTACGATGCTGTTTCGGCTATGTTGCCCGCAGGTCTTGATTTTAAAACCGTAAATTATTTTTGCGCCAATACCGAATTTTCAAATGTTTCTTTGCTAAGCGATACAGAAGCCGAAATTTATAAATTTCTCAACACCAAAGGCGAAACTGCCGAAAGCACATTAAAATCCACCTTTGGTATAACGAGTGATTTATTAGAAGAATTAGCCGAAAAGCAGGCCTTAATAAAGGTTAGCGACTATAAACGCAGAATTAGTGACGCTACTCAAAAATGGGTGCGACTTTGCGATGATGATGTTGTAAACATTAAGCTTACCCCACGGCAAAAAACCGTTGTTGAGCTTTTAGGCAATATCGGTTCTGCATCGGTTAAAGAAATTTGCTATTTCACAGGCGTATCTGTTTCGGTGGTTGAAACGCTTGTTAAAAAAGGCGTGCTTATTCAGTATGAAAAAGCCGTTTTCAGAACATCTTACAGTAAAAATGCAACCGATATTGATGAGATTTCGCTTACCGAAGAGCAACAAAAAGCGTTTGACGGAATGATGCAGCTGCAAGGTTCTGACAAGGGCGAAACTGCTCTATTAAACGGTGTTACAGGCTCTGGCAAAACTAAAGTGTATTTAAAGCTTACCGATAAAATTGTGGCTATGGGTAAAGGCGTTATAGTTATGGTGCCTGAAATATCGCTTACCCCTCAGCTGATTTCCATTTTCTCTGCTCGCTATGGCGATAAAATTGCAGTTTTTCACAGCGCAATGTCTATGGGCAAACGTCTGGACGAATGGAAACGCATCAAAGAAGGTAAAGCCCTTATTGCAATAGGCACCCGAAGCGCTGTCTTTGCCCCGTTTAAAGAGCTTGGTCTTGTAATTATTGATGAAGAACAAGAGCATACCTATAAATCAGAAAAAAGTCCTCGCTTTCATGCCAGAGATTTAGCACGCTACCGTGTAGCTTTTCATAAAAGCTTGTTATGCTTAGCCTCTGCCACACCAGCTATAGAAAGCTATTCAAAAGCACTAAATAATACTTACTCATTATATACGCTTAAAAACCGTTACGGAAATGCCGTTTTGCCAAGCGTTGAAACGGTTGATATGCGAAATGAAATACGCAACGGTAACACAGGTGCTTTAAGTAACGCACTATATGAAGAGTTGCAAGAAGTGCTTGATAATAAAAAGCAAGCCATATTATTGCTAAACCGTAGAGGACATAACACATATATTTCCTGTGCTGAATGCGGATATGTTGAAACTTGCCCTAATTGTAGCGTTTCGCTAACCTACCATTCAGCAAATAACCGCCTTATGTGCCATTATTGCGGATATTCCAAAACAAACGAGCAAAATTGTCCGCAATGCCAAAGCAAACACATTAAATTTATGGGGCTTGGCACGCAAAAAGCAGAAGAAGAACTGAAAACACTTTTTCCTGATGCTAAAATTTTAAGACTTGATGCTGACAGTACCTCTGCCAGAGATTCTTTTTCAGAGTATCTTACAGATTTTGCAGACGGAAAATATGATATATTATTAGGCACTCAAATGGTAGCAAAGGGACTAAACTTTCCAAATGTTACTTTAGTGGGTGTTTTAGGCGCCGATATGGCGGCATTTAGCGAAGATTTTCGTAGCTTTGAACGGTTATTTTCATTGCTTACACAGGTTGTAGGCAGAGCCGGCAGAGGTGAAATTGCCGGTAAAGCTATTATTCAAACTATGAATCCAGAAAACAAAATAATCGAGCTTGCAAAAAGCCAGGATTATGACAGTTTTTATAACGAAGAAATTCTTACTCGAAAGCTTATGGTGTATCCCCCTTATTGCGACATCTGCCTTTTAAGTGTGCAGGCGCTAAGCCGTGATATTGCCGAGGATACGATAAATCAAATTTTTAAAAACATAAAAACACTTATAAGTGATGAATTTGCAAGCGTAAGGGTTATAATTTTAGGTCCCGCAGCAGCGGCTATACCCAAGGTTAACAACCGTTACCGTTACCGTATGATAATTAAATGTAAAAACAATACCGAATTCAGAAAAATGCTGCGTCAAGCTACCAATATAAAGCTTTTGCAGGATGCTTCTGTTTCTATAGATATTAACCCCGAAACCATTATTTAGTTTACCGTTTGTCACAGGAGGATTTTATGGCTATAAGAAATATAGTTAAAATTGGCGATGATGTTTTAAGAAAAATCTGTCGCACCCAGCTTACATTTGATGAAAAGCTGGCAACAATACTTGACGATATGGCTGATACTATGTACAAAGCCGAGGGTGTAGGTCTTGCCGCACCACAAATTGGTCTTTTACGCAGATTTTGCGTTATTGACGTAGGCGATGGTATTATAGAACTTATTAACCCCGTTATAACCGAAAAAAGCGGTTCGCAAACAGGTAGCGAGGGTTGTCTTTCTGTGCCTGACCGTTTTGAAGAGGTTGAAAGACCTATGAAGGTAACCGTTAGAGCGCAGGATAGAAACGGAAACAACTTTACAATTACGGGCGAGGGCTTTTTAGCAAGAGCACTCTGCCACGAAATAGACCATTTAGATGGCGTGCTATATATAGACCATTTAAAAAAATAAAAGGTGATTTATGAATATAGTTTTTATGGGTACCCCCGATTATGCGGTAAAAACACTTGAAGCTGTAATAAATGCAGGTCATAAAGTTTCGGCTGTGTATGCTCAGCCTGATAAGCCTGTAGGCAGAAAGCATATTTTAACCGCTCCCCCTGTAAAAGAATGTGCATTAGCGCACAATATACCGGTTTTTCAACCCGACACACTTAAGGGTGAAGACGCTGCAAATCAGCTCAAAGCGCTTAATCCCGATGTTATAGTGGTTGTAGCCTATGGCAAGCTTTTACCCGAAAGTATTTTAAATATTCCAAAGTTTGGCTGTGTTAACGGTCATGCTTCGTTGTTACCTAAATACCGTGGCGCCTCGCCTATACAATGGTGTATAGTTTGCGGTGAGCGTGAAACAGGCATTAGCACAATGCTTATGGATAAGGGTATGGACACGGGCGATATTTTAGAGCAAACCACGGTAGCTATTGGTGATGAAGAAACCGCCGAAGAGCTTTTTGAAAGACTTTCGGTTATTAGCGCCGAGCTTATGGTATCTACCCTTGCAAAGCTTGAAAAGGGCGAGCTTACCCCAATTAAACAAAACGAAAACGAAGCCAGCTATGCACCTATTATAAAAAAGGAAATGGCTTTGCTTGACTTTAATAAACCCGCTGCCGAAATTCACAATGCAGTACGTGGCTATTATTCATGGCCTTGCGCTCACTTCTTTCTTTTTGGCAAGCGCATTAAGGTAATTAGCGCCGAAATTGGCGGCAAAACAGAAAAGACTGCCGGTAGTGTAATTGACAATACTAACGGTTTAGCTATTGCCTGTGGCGACGGCACTTCAATTATAATTAATGTTTTGCAGGCCGAAGGTTCAAAACAGATGACTGCTAAGCAGTTCTTATGTGGTAATAACATTCCGCTAGGTACTGTTGTTGGTGAATAAAATGGCTAATCCACGAAAAATTGCTGTAATGGCTCTGCTTAAAATAGAACGTGATGCCGCATATTCAAATATAACGCTAAACAACGTTTTCAAGGAAAATGATTTAAATAGTTCCGATAAATCGCTCGTTTCAGCACTTGTATACGGCGTGCTTGACCGCAAAATAACCCTTGATTTTGTTTTATCACGTTTTATGAAAACCCCGCTTAAAAAAACCGCACCATATACATTAACAGTTTTGCGTACTGCGCTTTACCAGATAATGTATATGGATAAAATACCGCAAAGTGCAGCAGTAAACGAAGCGGTAAAGCTTATAAAAAGCTCAAAAGAAAACCGAAACGCAGGCTTTGTAAATGCCGTTTTGCGTTCTGCTATAAGAACTGAAAGACTATTGCCCGAAACGGATAGTTTAAAGGATTTAAGCGTTAGATTTTCTTGCCCCGAATTTATTGTTGAAAGCTTTTTAAACGATTACGGGCTACAAAACACAAAAGAGCTACTTTCGGCCAGTCTTGAAGCGCCACCCCTTACCGCAAGAATTAATACTGCAAAAATTAGTGTAGAAAGCCTTAAGCAAAAGCTTTCAGAGCTTGAAATAGAGTATTGCAATACAGAAATTCCCGAATGCATTATTTTTCCAAAAGGTTTTGATGTTTCTGCAAACTCTTTATATAAAGAAGGCCTGTTTTATGTGCAAGACCTTGCCTCGCAAACCGCTGTAGGTGTGTTGGCACCAAAAAAGAACCAGCGTGTGCTTGATATGTGTGCCGCTCCGGGCGGCAAAAGCTTTACAATGGCTAATATTATGGAAAACACAGGCGAAATTGTTGCCTGCGATTTGTACGAAGCCAGAGTGAATTTGATTTCTGATTCTTCAAAAAGACTAGGTCTTAACATTATTAAGCCAACCGTTTGTGACGCTACTTGCCAGAACGAAGAGCTTGGCAAATTCGATTGTATTTTATGTGATGTTCCCTGTTCGGGACTTGGCGTTTTGCGCCGTAAACCCGAAATTAAATATAAAAACGAATTTGATTTTACAGAATTAGAGGAAATTCAATACCGCATACTTTGCAATGCGGCGAAATACCTTAAAAAAGATGGTAAAATCCTTTATTCAACCTGTACTCTCCGAAAAGGAGAGAACGAAAATCTTGTAAATCGCTTTATAAAAGAGTATAATAGCTTTCAAAAAGTGTATGAGCATACCTTTATGCCACATATAGATGATACAGACGGCTTTTACTGTGCCCTGATTACAGAAAAAAGCTAAAAAAGGGGGCAAGCTTTTTTGGATAAAAAAGATATTAAATCATATACCGAACAAGAACTTTGCTCTTTGTTGGTAGAAATGAACCAGCCAAAATTCCGTGCAGGCCAGCTTTTTAAATGGTTGCAATCGGGTGTGACTGACTTTGATTTAATGACAAATCTGCCCAACGCCTTGCGTGAAGAATTGAAAAATACCTGCTACATTGCTGATGTTAAAATAGTTAAGCGCTTGCAATCTCAGATAGACGGTACAGTAAAATATGTGTACGAACTGTTTGACGGTGAGTATATAGAATCTGTACTCATGAAATACGAACACGGTTATACCGTTTGCATTTCTACACAGGTAGGTTGCCGTATGGGTTGCAGTTTTTGCGCCTCCGGCTTAAACGGTCTTTCTCGTAACCTTACCGCCTCTGAAATGCTTTCGCAGATAATGGCTGCCGAACGTGATAATAACATACGAGTATCAAATGTTGTAATGATGGGTATGGGCGAGCCACTTGATAATTTTGAAAATTCGGTAAGATTTTTACAACTTATTTCAAACGAAAACGGTCTTAATATAGGGCTTAGGCACATTTCGCTTTCCACCTCGGGTGTAGTCAGCGGAATAAACAAGCTTAAAGAATACAACCTGCCCATAACGCTTTCTATATCCTTACATGCGCCTTTTGATGATATAAGAAGCAGTATGATGAAGGTTAATAAAAAATGGAACATATCCGAACTGCTTAAGGCTTGTAAAGACTACCAAAAAGTAACCACAAGAAGAATTTCTTTTGAATATGCATTAATTGAGGGTGTTAACGATACTAAAGAATGTGCCGCTCAATTAGCAAAAATACTTAAAGGCATTATGTGCCACGTAAATCTTATTCCTGCAAATCCGGTGAAAGAAAATTCCTTTAAAAACCCGGATAAAAATAAAATTCTTTCATTTAAGCGCCAGCTTGAAGCTCTGGGGGTTAATGCAACCGTCAGAAGAACGCTGGGGGCAGATATAGATGCTTCCTGCGGTCAGCTGAGACGCACAGTAGGGTAGAGCGAATAATCCGAACCCACCTCAAAGTGGCTTATTCGGCGCTTTTTATCCAATTCATTCTTGTAAGGCGTTAGCCTTACTGCGCCTGACTTGAATAAAAATCACTCAAAATCTTCTCGCTTTGAGGTCAAAGATTTTAAAAAGTGTGAATTTTTGTTCAGTCAAGGCATAAAACGCAGTAAATCCTGACGGATTTACGAGTATTTTAACACAGGATGAGCGAAAATTTGCCTTTTTAAAATGGTGTTCGGATTATTCGCTCTACCCTAAAGGAGGGAAAACCGTGAAAATCTACAGTAAAACAGATGTAGGCAAAGCAAGACACTCTAATCAAGACTCGTTTTTTGTAGGCGAGCTTGAAAACGGTGCTGTTTTTGCCATTGTTTGCGACGGTATGGGCGGTGCTAAAGCCGGCAATGTTGCAAGCGAAACTGCTGTAAAGGTTATTTCTGAATATGTATTGCGTTCTTACCGCTTGGGTATGGACGGATATAAGATAGAAAAAATGCTTACAAACGCCATTGAAAGTGCAAACTTAGATATATACGAAATGGCAACAAGCAATCCCGATTTAGAGGGAATGGGCACCACGGCAGTTATCGCACTTATAGAAAATTCTGTAGCAGTTATAGCTCATGTAGGCGATAGCAGAGCTTACCTTGTAGATGATAATCTTTCACAGCTCACCAAAGACCATTCAATAGTTCAAACCTTATTAGAAAGCGGTAAAATCACACCCGAAGCCGCAAAGGTTCACCCACGTAAAAATGTTATTACACGGGCATTGGGTGTTGAAAGCACTATTGTTGCCGATTCAATGCAAATTGGATTTTTAGAGGGACAAACGCTTTTACTTTGTACTGACGGACTTTCAAGCTTTGCAGAAGCTGAAGATATTTTAAAGGCATTTAAAGAAAATGACAGCGAAAAGGTTCCTCAAGAGCTTGTAAACCTTGCAAATTCAGGTGGCGGCGGCGATAATATTACCGTTGTTACCGTTGTATCATAAAGCCATAAGAAAGGATGAATAATATGGATAGATTTGTAGGCAAACGCCTTGACGGCAGATATGAAATACAGGAAATTATTGGTATAGGCGGTATGGCTGTGGTTTATAAAGCACGTGATAACGTGGAAAACCGCATTGTAGCTATAAAAATCCTTAAAGAAGAATTTATTTCAAACGAAGAATTTTTGCGCCGCTTTAAGAACGAAAGTAAGGCTATTGCAATGCTTTCTCACCAAAACATTGTTAAGGTTTACGACGTTAGCTTTGGCGACCTTATACAGTATATTGTAATGGAATATATAGAGGGTATCACCCTTAAAGAGTTTATTGAGCGTGAAGGCAGTCTTCGTTGGAAGGATGCAGTTCATTTTACATTGCAAATTCTTAAAGCACTTCAACACGCACATGACAAAGGCATTGTGCACCGTGATGTGAAACCGCAAAACATTATGGTTTTGCCGGACGGTACTATTAAGGTTACCGATTTTGGTATAGCCCGTTTTGCAAGAAGTGACCAACGCACAATAACCGATAAAGCTATCGGTTCTGTTCACTATATAAGCCCCGAACAAGCAAGAGGCGAGAAAACAGACGAAAAGGCAGATATTTACTCTGTAGGCGTAATGCTTTACGAAATGCTTACAGGCAAGCTTCCTTTCCAGGCAGAAAGTGCTGTTTCGGTCGCTATTATGCAGCTTCAGCGTGACCCTCAGTTACCTACCGAAATTAACGGATCTATACCGCAGGGCTTAGAGCAGATTACCATGCACGCTATGCAAAAAACACCTGAAAGGCGTTATCAGTCAGCAGCAGAAATGCTCTGTGACCTTGACCAATTCAGAAAAGACCCTGCGCTTACCTTTGAATATTCATATTTTGTAGATAATGCACCTACAAGATACGTAGGCAGAATAGATACTGCTGATAGTTCGTTTGAAGCAGAGGAAGAAACAAAAGAAAAGAGCAATATGATACCTATTCTTGCAGGTATTGCAGCCACTTTGGTTGTTGCGCTTATTGTTTTGGCAATTATTTTCTTGCCTAAATTATTCTCTGCAACAGGCGAAGAAATTGAATGCCCGAATTTTGTAGGCAAAACAATTGAAGAAATTAAAGGCAACGATGAATATATAGAAAACTTTGAATTCAAAGAGAAGTGGGATACTAACCCCGACTTTGCTTACGGTTATGTTTACGAGCAATCTGAAAAAGAGGGTTCAAAGCTTAAAAAAGACGCTGCCATCACCCTTTACATCAGTATGGGCGAGCTTACCAAAAAGGTTCCCGATGTTTACGGCAAGCTTGAAGCCGCCGCACTTTCTGAACTAAAGTCTAACGGATTTGAAGTTTCTATTGCCGAAGAACCCAACGAAGATGTTGAAAGCGGTCACGTTATAAGAACCGACCCACAACGCACACAGGTTGTGCAAGAGGGCGCAAAAATCATTGTTTATGTAAGCTCAGGTAAGCCTACAAAAAGCGTTAAAATTCCCGATGTTGTTAAAATGACTAAGGAAGACGCTGAAAGCGAATTGAAATCTGAAGGATTAAATGTTGAGGTTGAAGAGGTTCAAATCACCCACGACGATAAATATTATCCTACAGGTCTTGTTGTAAAGCAAGAACCTGAATCAAGCGCCAGCGAAGTGCCTGAGGGTTCAACCGTTAAGATTTATGTTTGCACCGGTTATACCTTTGATATAACCATAGATGATTTACCAATCGACTTTGAAACGCCATCATACTATCTCACATTATGGAGTGACGGCAAGTTATTCGACAAGGGTGATAAGGTTAATTCTTCTGAGATAAGCGAATACACATTCGACGGTCTTGTTTCTAGCGAAACCACACTTGATTTAACCGTTAAAATTTCAAGCGCAAGCGACAGTAAAGAGTATGATTTGTTTGATATTTCGGTTGATAACAAAAACGGTAAAGTAAAGGTTATTAAGAGCTACTCAAATTATCCTAAGGCTTCAAAAGAAACCTCATCTACTCAAAGTGGCAAGCAAAATACCACTCAGGACGGTTCCTCTTCAGATAAAACCTCCACATCGCCCTCGGGCAGTGGAGACACAACCAATTAAACAAGTTTGGTATTTGGAATGACAGGAACAATTATTAAAGCGCTTTCAAGGTTCTACTATATAGAGTTTGAAAACGCCACTTATGAATGTGTTGCTAGGGGAAACTTCCGCAAAAGCGGAATTTCCCCTTTAGTTGGCGACAATGTAGAATTTGAAATTACGGGTGAAAATTCAGGTGTTGTTAATAAAATTTTGCCACGCAAAAACTTTATTAACCGACCGCCCGTAGCAAATGTTGATAAGCTTTTTATAGTATCTTCTTTCACTTCTCCCCCACCCAATACATCTGTTATAGATAAAATGACCGTTATGGCAGAAAAAAACAATATTGAACCTATAATTGTTTTTAATAAATGCGATATGGGTGATTTCTCTAAGTGGGAGAAAATCTATAAAAATGCTGGCTTTAAAACCTATACGGTATCCGCCCAAAAAGGTTTAGGGCTTAAAAATTTACAAGAAGAGCTTGAAAACTGCACAAGTGCTTTCACAGGCAATTCAGGCGTGGGTAAATCAAGCCTTTTAAACGCAATTTTCGGTAAGGATATTATTTCCACAGGCGAAGTAAGCGAAAAATTAGGCAGAGGCAGACATACCACCCGCCATACCGAGCTTTATAAGTTGCCGTTTGGCGGATTTGTTGCTGATACACCGGGATTTTCTTCACTTGAGCTTGATACTAACGATTACTCACTTAAAGAAAATTTGCCCGAATATTTCAGAGATTTTGAAAAGTTCACCTGTAATTGCCGTTTTACCTCTTGCACGCATACAAAAGAAAGCGGTTGCGCTGTAATAGAGGCTGTAGATAGCGGTGAAATAGAACAAAGCCGACACAACACGTATCTTGAATTATTTGAAGAAATGAAAGATTTAAAGCCTTGGCAGGCAAAAAAAGGAAAATAAGTAACATTTTTATGGTTTCTCTATATAATATAGTGTAAGGAAGGAACACAGTAGTTTTCCTGTTACATAAGGAGGAACCGAAATGCGCCGTCAATGTAATCATAATAAAGGTATACTTGCACTCACCTTTGCGTTAGGATTACTTATAAGCTGTTTTTGTCCTCCGAAATTTTTGGTGGCAGTATTGGCAATCTGGGTTATATTCTTAGGCTTGTCAACCTGCAAACGCTGACGGAGGTTGTTACTTTGAAGGTAGTACTTATTAAAAGCCCAAAATTTTTAAGCGGAATATTAAGAATGGTATTTGGTATAAAAAAACAAACTGTTCAGTAATTAAAACAAGACCACTAAGGAAAATCCTTAGTGGTCTTTACATTTTAGTTTATTACCTTTGTCTCAATTTCTTCTACTGCGCGTGCAATAAAATCTTCTGTTGCCATAGCGCCAAGGTCACCGTCTTCGCCACGCTTACGCACAGAAACCTGACCGTTTTCAACCTCGCTGTCACCAACAATAAGCATATAAGGTATTTTATTAAGTCTTGCTTCTCTGATTTTATAACCGATTTTTTCGTTGCGATCATCAAGCTCAACACGCATACCCTTTGCCTCTAACTGACGCTTAACATCATAAGCGTAATCAAGATGTCTATCCGCAATTGGAAGAATTTTAACCTGAGTTGGTGCTAACCACATTGGGAACGCACCTGCATATTTTTCAATAAGCAAAGCAAGTGTTCTTTCGTAGCAACCAATTGATGTACGGTGAATAATGTAAGGATTTTTCTTCACACCGTCACGGTCAACATATTCCATACCGAATTTTTCAGCTAACATCTGGTCAATCTGAATGGTGATAAGTGTATCTTCCTTACCGTAAACATTCTTAATTTGAATATCAAGCTTTGGTCCGTAGAAAGCAGCCTCGCCAATACCAACCTTGTAAGGAATTTCAAGATTATCAAGAATTTTTGCCATCATATCCTGAGCTTCTGCCCATTGTTCAGCAGTACCGATATATTTTTCGGTATCATTAGGATCCCATTGTGAGAATCTGTAAGAAACATCCTCATAAAGACCTAAAGTTTTAAGCATAAATATTGCAAGCTCTAAGCTACCCTTGAATTCCTCCTCAAGCTGTTCTGGTGTACATACCAAGTGACCCTCAGAAATAGTAAACTGACGAACACGTATAAGACCGTGCATTTCACCCGATTCTTCATTACGGAAAAGTGTTGATGTTTCGCCGTAGCGCAATGGCAAATCTCTGTAAGAACGTGCACGGTTAAGATATGCTTGGTACTGGAATGGGCAGGTCATAGGACGAAGTGCAAAGCATTCTTTGCTTTCGTCATCAGGGTCACCCATTACAAACATACCGTCACGGTAGTGATCCCAGTGACCAGAAATCTTGTACAAATCACGCTTAGCCATAAGAGGTGTCTTAGTTCTAACCCAACCTCTTCTCTCCTCCTCATCCTCAACAAAACGCTGAAGAATTTGAAGGATTTTAGTACCCTTTGGCAACATAATAGGCAAGCCCTGACCAATACAATCAACAGTAGTGAATAATTCAAGCTCTCTGCCTAACTTATTATGGTCACGCTTTTTAGCCTCTTCAAGCATAGTTAAGTGTGCTTCAAGCTCACTGGCCTTTGGAAAAGCGGTACCATAAACACGGCAAAGCATTTTCTTAGAAGAATCGCCACGCCAGTAAGCGCCTGTTGCAGATGTAAGCTTAAACGCCTTTACCGCACCTGTGCTCATTAAGTGTGCGCCTGCACAAAGGTCTGTAAAATCATCCTGTGAGTAGAAAGAAATATCCTCTCCCTCAGGAATACCCTCTGCAAGCTCTACCTTGTAAGGCTCTGCCTTTTCTTCAAAATATTTTATAGCCTCATCACGTGTCATAGTAAAGCGTTCTAACTTAATATCTTCTTTAACTATTTTCTTCATTTCGGCTTCTATTTTAACAAGATCTTCAGGTGTGAAGCTTGTCTCAACATCAAAATCGTAATAAAAACCGTCATCAACTGCAGGGCCGATAGCAAGCTTTGCTTTGGGGAAAAGTCTTTTAACAGCCTGTGCCAAAATGTGTGAAGCAGTATGACGGAAGCTCCATCTGCCATATTCATCATCAAATGTTAAAATTTCAAGATTACAGTCCTCGTTTAAAGCTGTGCGAAGGTCAGCGTTTTCACCGTTAATTCTTACTGCACATGCCGCCTTTGCAAGACCCATGCTAATTTCTTTTGCAACCTCATACGCTGTGATGCCCTGTGGAAATTCCTTTACAACATCACCTTTTAATGTTACCTTAATCATTTTTTACCTCCAAAATAAAAAACTTCGCCACGAAAGATTTCTCTTTCGGGACGAAGTATAATTTCTCCGTGGTTCCACCCTTTTTTTAATTTAGCCGCATATCGAATACCTGTTTACTATTGTGCTACTTACGTTTACATTCTGCTTTCTAATAATTATGCACATCGCATTTCTGTTCGCTTAAATTTCTTGCAATTACATATTGCTTTACAATTAAGCTCGGAATTATCAGCTAAACTAACACTCATTTTACCTTTAACGCAGGAAATACGTCTGTGTTGTTACCCACAGCGCTCGAAGGTGGTTTTCACTTTTTTAGTTTACAGCAGACTTTCAGCCACAATCCGCCTCTCTAAAGAAAACTGCAAAAGCTACTCTTCTTCTCATTGCTTTAACAAGAATATAATACCTCTAAAACCGCATATTGTCAAGATTTTTTTAACCAAACAGTTCTTTTGCAAACTTGTTTGCAAATTCAGTAAGGCTATCAAAATCCATAGCAGAAATATAACACTCTTCCAGCTTATCGTGTATTGTTTTGGCATTATTCAGATTTATCATTGCACCCTCTAGCAAATCCTTGCTTAAGCTCCTATTCAGTTTCAATCTTTCTTTATGCTGATTTATTTTATTAGTATTAGTAAATCTTCTTGAATGTATACGGCGCACAGGAATATTAAAATGCTGATATTCGTATTCACGCAAAAACGCTAGTGAAAGCTCAGGTATTATAATATGGTCTATAATAACATTCGGCAGAAAATTATTTTTAACCGTAATTATATTATACCCGCCCGCAAGCGCAAATTCTCTTATTTTTTGCATAATCACATTAGAAACAGCACCATATCGGTCTTCAATAACCACCTGATTTTCAGTAGTTAAGATTGCAGTTTTTGCAAAAGAAACCACACCTTTTGGCGTTATTCCGCACAAATACCGTATTTGCTCCGTACCGCTCTCGCTTTTTGGCGGTATATATTCCTTGCAAATCGCTTTAGCATATTTAGTGGCTTTTCCTACATTTACAGCACCCTCAACTATTTTGTAATTATCCTTTATAAGCTCGCCTGCAGCCATTAAATAACGTGACGCTGTAGAATGTAATTTTTTATTTTCATCTGTTAAGCTTAGTATTTTTTCACGTTTATTTTCAAGCTTTGCTTTCTGCCAAAACTCACCAAAATTAAGTATTTCTTCGCACACAGCGGGATATTTGGGGTCTAAAGTATGTGGCGCCGTGCCGTCAAGCACTATTGTTTTTATGTCGGAAAAAATCACCGCATCCAGCGAATCGGGGTCACTGCTACACGGGCAAAGCTCAATTTTTAATCGCTTATCCGCCGCCTTAGCCGCCAAAAATTTCATAAAAGACGATTTGCCTGTTCCGGGACCGCCCTTAATTATATAAACCCGCCAACCCTGTCTTGCAGAATAACATTCACCAAAGTTTGATATAAACCCCTCGCACGAATTTGTTGCTAAAAAATATTTTAAATCAAAATTTTCCATAACCCACCCTCCGCTTATATTTTATTCATAAAACTTTGTTTTGACACAGGGCTTGCTATATGATAAAATAAATTAGAGTCGGTTAGACGGTTGCGGATATTTATATATCTGAGGAAAGTCCGAGCCCCGCAGGGCAGAATAGCGGCTAACGGCCGCCGAGGGTGACCTTAGGGAAAGTGCAACAGAGATATACCGCCGAATTTTTTCGGTAAGGGTGGAAAGGCGAGGTAAGAGCTCAGCGGTTTCACGGGAACGTCGAAACCCTGTAAACCCTATTCGGAGCAACGCTAAGTGTGGCTATACATTTGCCCGATGTGCCACGAAAAGCGGCTAGAGCGCCTGGAGCAATCCAGCGTCGAGATAGATGACCGTCCATGACAGAACTCGGCTTACCGACCGACTCTTTTTTTATTTAAAAGGTCACACCTTTAACATATTGGCATTTTAGCGCATAGACCATTGTATGTAAAAAATATTATGAGGAATAGATTATGAGGAAAGTCAATACAAATATTATTAAAAAAGCGGCAATTTTAGTTGTACTACTTATCGCTATAGGTGTTATCATTAAGTTGTTTTTTATGCCAAGCTTTAAGTTTTCTTCAAAATCGCTTGAAATAGAGGCAGGCAAGGATTTTGACGCTAAATCCTACCTAACAAAAGTCAAACACATTGATATAAAGGAAATAGATGTTTCCGGGAATGTTGATAATGAAAAGCCGGGCGAATACGAGGTTACTTATTCATACAAAAAAATAGAGAAAACATTAAAAGTAACCGTAGTTGATACCACCGCCCCAAAGCTAACACCCAAAAACGAAGTTTCTGTTTATTCGGGCGAAACCGTAACTGCTGATATGCTGGTTGATATAGCCGATGCTACCAAATGTGAATTAAAGTTAGATAACAACAAGCAAGACTTATCGGTAATAGGCGAATACACAGTTACTGTAACCGCAACCGATTTAGGCGGAAATACTTCAAAATGCAAAGTTAATATTACTATAAAAGACCCTGACATTACTGCACCTGTTATTTCGGGAACTAAAAACACATCAATTAACATAGGCGATACATTTGATGCAGAAAAAGACGTTACCGTAACTGATGATTTTGATGAAAATCCCACATTAACTATTGATGATAAAAATTTAAATACTAAAAAAGCCGGTAAATATACAATTTATTACACCGCTACTGATAAATCGGGCAATACCGCTTCGGTGAAGCGCACAGTTACCGTAGTAGACCCCGCAGCAAAAGCCCAAAACAGCTCTACTTTAAATACAAAGGGTGTTGCTAATCAGCCTTATCTGGTTGCTGTAAACAGAGCAATGTGCACTATAACGGTTTATTCAAAAGACGCAAACGGCGAATACACCATACCTGTAAAGGCAATGGTATGCAGCGTTGGCAGAAGTGGTCACGAAACACCTACAGGCAGATACAATACAACCAACCGATACGATTGGCGACTTATGGTAGATAACAGCTACGGAAGATATGCAATTCGTATTAACGGAAGCATAATGTTCCACTCGGTTTGTTATTACACGAAAGATGAATCCAATCTTGAATACGAAGAGTACAATAAGCTTGGCAGTCCTGCCAGCCTTGGATGTATAAGACTATGCCTTGCTGACATTAAGTGGCTTTATGATAATTGCCCAACCGGTTTCCCAACCGTTATTTATGATGACACTTCTTCTCCGGGACCTCTCGGCAAACCGTCAAGTATTAAAATTGATGTTAACGATGTTGAAAAACGTGGCTACGACCCGACCGATTGGAGCCCAAACAGCCCGTGGAATAAATAAGATTCACGCAAAATATTATATCTACAAAAAACGGACAAAGTTGTGATAGCTTTGTCCGTTTTACTTATCTTCCCTTTCACTTGGCAAAAGCTGTAGAATTTAAAGAAATAATGGTGAAAAACACACAAATATCTATGGAAATTCTTGACTAAATGTGATGTTGCTATTTGAAATTTTGTGTGGTATAATTTACTATGTATATAATATGTGTGTTTCTATTGGCGTTTTATAGTTTGTATTTAATAGCAAAACATAACGCTATTATTGCAAACTATAAGGAATTTTAAAATTAAGGGGAATTTGAAATGAAAAAAATTGCGAGTCTCTTAATAACGCTTTCGTTGGTATTTTGCATGCTTATTGCTTTACCGCTTACTGCGAATGCCGCAAGCGTTGAATCTCAAGACGGATTAGTAGCAACTATTCTTACTGATAAGGATAGTTATTCGGAAACCGAAGAAATATTACTTTCTATCGCTATTGAAAACAATAATCCGTATGAAGTAACAGGAATTTCTGTTGAAACATTCTTGCCGGAAGGTTTGAATATTAAAGTAGGCGAACTTAACTACGATAATATTTCTATACCTGCAGGCACAACGTATCAAACAACGGTTGCCACCGTAGGTCCAAATGGTGACGCAACCCCACCTGAAGAAACTTCGAAACCTGAGGATACTTCTTCTGACACTTCTTCTACCAAACCCGAAGATACATCTTCTAAAACAGAAACCTCTTCAGAAAAGAACACCTCCAGCAAAGATACTTCTTCTAAAAAGCAGACATCTTCTGATAAAAGAGGTACCTTTAGACCTTCTATAAACAAAGGCAAAGTACCACAAACCGGTGATAATTCTATTGTTGCTTTGTGGATTGCTTTGTTAGTGGTTTCTGCTATAAGCATTGTGCTTATAATTAAATTCAAAAAGTTCACAAAACTGTTGAGCACATTGTTGTGCGTGGCTTTAGTTTTAACTGTTGTGCCACTAGGCATACTTACCGCAACCAATACTACAGATTCTTTCTCTGTGGATAAAATAATAACCGTTGGTGACGAAAGTTATACCCTAAAGGCAACTGTAAGTTATCCGAAATCTGCTATACGAGAATTCTTCTCGGTTGCGTTTGAAAGTAACGGTGGTAACCCCATTCAAGCTCAGGAAATACTTCGTGGCGATTATGCTATACAACCAGCCAACCCAGTAAGACTTGGTTATAATTTCTTAGGTTGGTATGTGGACAATGAAACATTTACAACCAGCTTTGATTTCTCTATACCTGTAAACTGCGACATAACTTTATATGCTAAATGGGAATTAGCCGACCCGGATATTATTACCGGTAGCGATGATGCTGTAAATGTATATTCAATAGATTCACTTAGTGTAGATAAAGATAGCAACTCTATAACAGCAGTAGTAAACGCACCGGAAAACTGTGCGCTTGTTGTTAGATTTATAGAAGAAGCTGTTTATTTCTCTGACAATTCACCTGCACCAACTCAAATGCAATATATCAACAACGGTGAGATGTTTGCTTCTCACGTTGTTGCTGCCGGCAGTAACATGGCAGAGTTAACTGCAGTTGTAAGCCAATTATTGCCTGAGCGTTTTGTTGCAGAAGCTGTTCTTATCGATGCTGACGGCAACAACCTTTGCTCGCCTTATTCTTCTATTGAACATACCGAAAGATATCAAACCTTTGATTCAAGAACCGTTTATGACTTCACAGAGGACACTTTGGTTCTTAACTTTGACCAAAGCCTTAACAACAACTTCGGCGTACTTGCTGATGATGTAAAGGTTCTTACCGCAGAGGATATTGTAGCAGAGGATGTTGATAATGACGGCGATAACGACCAGTATAAAATATCTAACCCTTCTGACACTATTAATCAAAACGATAAAATCTTTATGAGCGATGACGATAGCGACCATTTATTCAAGGTTTTAACCGTTGAAATCTTTGAAGGCTATTTAATTGTTGTGCCTGCTGAGGCTAACGACCAAGATTATGGCTTTGCAATGGAAGACTTTTATAAGTTCTTAAAGGTTGATATGGAATATGATAACGACGATACCGATAATGACAATAATATCAATATTCAACCAATTTCAACCTTTAACGCTAGCCGTGGCATAAACGTTAAAAATGTTTACGAAAACATATCTGGCGAAACTTCGCTTACATTCAATCCATTAACCTTTGAAACCGAGCATTTTAAAGCATCTGCTGAAATTTCGGGTAAGCTTAGCGCTTCATTAGTATTCGAGTGGGATATAATACTCTTCGGCGAAGACTATATGCGTTGCGATTTCACATACTCAACCGATACTACAACTACAATTGAAGTTATAGGAAAATGGGATAATTCTGACAATAACAACCAGCTTTTGGAAGCAGAAAAAGAAATTAAAGAATTAAACCTTGGAAAATTACGTATTCCTTTCGGTGTAACCGGTATCGATGCTTTTGCAGATATTAAGGTTTGTGTTGAATGGGAATTAACCGCAGGATTAAAGGCTGAGGCTGTTTCAAAAACAACGAGCGGATTTAAGTACAATACAGTTGACGGATTCCAAAAAGTAGACGAAAAGCAAAACGATTGGACCGTTCACTGCGAGGGACACGCTGAAGTTAAATTCGGACCTAAGCCATCTATTGGCGTAGAATTCTTAGACGGTGTTTTATCCGCTGAGGTTGAATGCTTCTTCGGTGCAGTAGCATCTGCAGATGCAGTTGTTCCGATAGATGACGGTGGCGATTCCAAGCACGCTTGTAACCTTTGCGTTGAGGGACATCTTAATACCTGCATTACCGTTGATGTTAAGCTTGAATATAAAATAACATCATTCCTGAAAGGTACACCTTTTGATTGGAATATTGTAAATATAGAGAGACATCTTTTTGATTTCTACATATCCCTTTTAAATGATGCTGACAGTATGTTTGGCGGACACTTGCACGCCGGAACAGGTTCTTGTCCTAATCGCTATCATAAAGCGATAGTATCCGTAAAGAATGAAAGCGGTGAAAGCAGACCTGGTGTAGTAGAAATCTACAAAGCTCAAAACAATGAGCATGTTGGCACAGCAGTAAGTGAGTCTTATATATACTTAGCTCCCGGTGACTATGTTGCTAAAACCGTAATTGAAGGTATATCATATGAAAAAGCCTTTACCATTACTGACGGTGTGAAAGACGTAATCATTAATACTACCGATTTAGAAAGTACTGTAAGCGGTAGTGTTATAGATATTACAACCGGCGAAGTAATCGAGGGTGCTACAGTTTCAATTTACGAATATTCAACACTTGTGGCATCAGGCGTAACAAATTACAACGGTACATATAACTTCCAGTTAGACCAAGGCGATTACATGCTTGAAGTTTCTAAGCCGGGTTACATAACCGCTACACAGTATTTCAGCCTACGCAACGGCGAAAATAAATATCTTGAAGCAACCAAGCTTGCCGAGCAAGATTCTTCAAACATAATGGGCGGTATTTACGGAGCAATTAAAAACGGTGTAACCGGTGAAAATGTTTCAGGTGTTAATATTAGAATCACCAAAGGCTGGGGTAACGAAGGCGGTATGGGTGAACCGGTTGCAATGCAACTAACCGATGAATACGGCGAATACTCTTGCAGAAAGCATTCAGTTTTAGGTGTAGACTTTGGTTTAGATGCCGGCAACTATACAATTACCATTAGTAAAGAAGGATTTATAACCACCAGCTTTAATATAACCATTGTTGGCGGTGAGGATATGGAATTCAACAGTTCTATTACTCCTGTAGGTGGCGACGGTGTTTACCGCATAGTTCTCACTTGGGGCGAAGAACCAAACGACCTTGACTCTCACTTAAATGCAACATACAACGGTGAAAGAGAACATGTTTATTATTCTGACACACAAGGCAATTGTTCATATCTTGATGTTGATGATACATCTTCTTACGGTCCTGAAACCATAACTATTGAAGACATAAACATGTATACAGGCAACATCATGTATTCTATACATGACTATACCAACAAACATTCCGAACATTCTACCAGCCTTTCAATGTCAAGCGCTACCGTAAAGGTATATTGCGGTGCTGAACTTATCGAAACCTTCCATGTGCCTACAGGCAATGTGGGAACCGTTTGGGATGTATTCTACTTTGATAGCAACCATAACGTTCGTCCTGTTAACGAGTTTGATTTAATAGACGATCCTCACTATGTATACGGAAGCTCCACTAGTCATAACGGTTATTGATTAAATTAATTTGTCTTTTATCTTGAATTTCGCAAAAAGTGGATGCCTTTTAACCGGACATCCACTTTGCATTTTAAGTTTATTAAACCACATTAGAAGGAAAAACCATGAACAGAAATTCTAATATTATAAACGCTGTAAACAATTGGATTAAGCTACTGATTTTCGCTGTTATTTTCGAAGTGCTCGCATTGTTTTTTACAAATTTATATTTAAATGAATTTTTAAGCGGATTCGACTTGAAGCCTGATAGCATATACAATATTTCGGTTGCGTGTGTTTGTTTCTTAATAGCAGCATTTGCAATAATTGATTTGGTTTTATTGAAACGTATAGTAAGAACTCAACCGCTAGTTAACCAATTGCCGATTAAATGTACAGTAGAAGATATAGTTGTTATAAGCTACAAGCGTGATTCAAACAAAAAATACAACGCTTATTTTATTCTAAAAGATACAGTTGGGAATCGACTTCTTTTCACCTATGGAAAGCACAGCCTTTCTTATTATAATTATACTGTTTCGCAAGCAAACAAAAGATTAGCCAGCGTAAATGTTTTTAGAAAAAACGGTTCTACCGTTAAATTGGGTGATACTGTATACGCCTATGTTAAACGTTATGTCACCGTAAACGCAGAAACCAATAACAATAATCTATTGCTTAACAACAAGAAAATACATTATAATAACATTAACCAAAATTATAATGTAGATATTTTCAAAGAGCTTACCTTTTTTGAGGGCGCTGTAGAGGTTGAAGATATTTCTAAAAATTAATATTTAAACGAAAAAGTACCCGTATTTTTCGGGTACTTTTTTGTTAGAAAATAATTTTATTAATATAAGGAATTTTAGACAGTACAAAACAAGATATTAAAGAGGCAATATATATCACTAAAGTTAATAACGGTATTGCAAACAAGGGATTTAGCTCCAGAATATTTATGTGCTGTTTTATAATATCCAAAAATATAATATGTACAAGATAAATTCCAAACGTGTGCTTTGAAAACAAATAAATTTTGCCCGATTTAAATTTATCAGCACTTGCAACGACCAATATAAATATCGCAAAGGTTGCAATAATAATTAACGCACCTCTGTACCATGTGGCTGCCTCAAAAAGCGCTTCTTTTTTCACCGATATACCGTAGGTTAAAGCAATTGTTATTAAAATTGAAAAAACATAAGCTAAAAAACAACATAATTTTTTTGATTTACTCAACGTGATATTATTAAATCTTTTATAAAGAATGTATCCGCTTATAAAATATCCTAAATAATACGCCGAATTTATAAACGGTATAGGATATGTGATTTCAACATTTGCATCAAGCAATGTTTCAGCAGCCGGAATAAATATGAAGGAAAGTCCCGAAAAGCAAATCCATAATATTAAAAATAAATTTTCTTGCTCGTGGGTGAGATTTTTACACATGCTTTGTATAAATGGCATGGCAATATAAATTGCTATTAGCGGATACATATACCACAAATGCCTGGATGTTTCTTCGGCATTAAAAAGCGAGCTTATAAAAACATTAAAAGCATTACGAAAATCAAATCCGTTTCGGGTCAAATAATAAACAACACTCCAAATAACAAGTATTATAACAAATCTTTTGATTTTTTCCAAATACCTTTTTCTGTTATATTCCTTATCTATAACGAAAATACCGCCTATCATAAAAAACAAGGGCACGCATATTCTGGAAAAGCTGTTGTAAACTACAGCTGTTAAAAATTCGGAATTTGCAATTTCACCAAAAGCTCTCATATAGTTATTCGAAACATGAATCGCTATAGTCATTATTATAGCAAAAATCCTAATGAACTCTATGTTTAACTTTTTTTCTACCATAAATTTCCTCTTTTCTTTCAAAAGGTAATGGTCGCTCGTGTTTTGAATTTTAACATATTTTTCTATATTTTTCAATTGCTGTAAATTTTAAAATTCATATAGTATGTTAATTTCGCCAATTTAACAAAAAATTCTTGCAAAAACTCAAATTTTTATGTATAATATATCTTGTATAAAATTTTGAATTTTTTGAGGAGGATTTCTTTATGAAACGCATTATTGCAATTTTAATGGCACTAGCAATGATTTTCGCATTGACAGCCTGTGGCAACACTACAACAAGTAGTGAGCCTGCAAAGGGCGCAACTTCTATGTCAATGGGTACAGGTAGCCCTACAGGTACATATTACGCTTACGGCGGTGTTCTTAGCCAGTATATTAAGAACCACGCAGGCATTAGCGTAAACGCTGTATCTACAGGCGGCTCTAAGGATAATATTCAGGGTATCGATGTTAATGACTATCAGTTAGGTACTGTTCAGTCTGACGTTATGCATTACGCTTGGAACGGCACACGTTCTTTCGAAGAGGAAGGCAAGCTTGATACTTTCCGTACAGTAGCTGGTCTTTATGCTGAAGCAGTTCAGCTTGTAACCACCAATCCTGAAATTAAAACCGTTGCAGATCTTAAGGGTAAAAAAGTTTCTATTGGTGCTGCAGGTTCAGGCGTATACTTCAATGCTATTGATATTCTTACCGCAGCAGGTCTTACCGAGGCTGACATTAACCCTCAGTATCAGAACTTTGACCAGAGTGCTGACGCTTTGAAAGATGGCAAAATCGATGCTGCATTCATCGTTGCAGGTGCTCCTACACCGGCAATTTCTGAGCTTTGCATGACAAATGCAAAAACCAGAATAGTTCCTATTGATGGTGATATTGCAGATAAGCTTATGAAAGACAATACTTTCTATTCTGTTTATAAAATTCCTGCAAACACATACCAGAACCAAGCAGAAGAAATCACTTCAGTTACAGTTAAAGCTACTTTAATCGTAAGCGCTTCTGCTACTGAGGATGATGTTTACAATATCACAAAAGCTATCTTTGATAATAGCGCCGATATAACAAAAGAGCATGCAAAGGGTGCTGAATTGAGCCTTGAAAATGCAACCGATGGTCTCACCGTTCCTTTCCATGCAGGTGCTGCTAAATACTTTAAAGAAAAAGGCATTGAAGTAGCAACCAAATAATCAGCCAACAGTTTATTTTTAAAATGTAATAGCTGCGGCAATTTAAGTCGCAGCTATTTTATTGTAAAAAATGTAATTTTAAAGTGAGGTGTAAAACTGTTGTTTTTCTCAAAAGCTAAGCCAACCGAGGTTACAGCGCCTATGGAGTTGGACGATGTAATGAAAAAATTCGACAGAGAATCTAACGTTCGTGTTTGGGAAGGAAAGCCGGGCATAGTTGTAAACTGCATTCTTGCCGCATTCTCCCTTTTTTGCGTTTATGTAACATTTTTTGCAACCTGGCCACAAGAGATTGTTCTTTCAAGCTTTATTGGTTGTATAGTATTTTGCGGATATTTACTCTATCCCGCTAAAAAAGGTATGCAAAAAACAAATCATCTTCCTTGGTATGATATGATATTAATGGTTTTAGGCTCGGGTACTTTCTTTTATTATACCTTTAATGCTATGACCATTATTAAACAGGGCAGAAATTTCCAAACAATTCAAATTATTATTGGCGCTATTGGTATTCTCTGTTTGTTTGAACTTTGCAGAAGATGTGTTGGTATGCCAATATTATTTGTTGCTACCGCATTTATAATTTATGCTTTGATTTGGGGATTACCAAACCCCGATTTTACAAGACGTATAGAAACACTTATAAGTCAGCTTTTCTATTCTACAACATCGGGTATTTTATCTACCCCAATTAATACTTGCGCTAAATTTATTGCAATATTCATAATATTCGGCGCATTCCTTGAAAGAACCGGAATTGCCGATTTCTTTATTAAAATTTCAAATTCTGTTGTTGGCGGTTTTTCAGGCGGGCCCGCAAAGGTTGCCGTTGTAGCCAGCGCTATGGAAGGTATGGTATCAGGCTCATCAGTAGCAAATACCGTAGGTTCGGGCTCGGTTACTATTCCGCTTATGAAGAGAACCGGCTACAAACCCGAATTTGCCGCTGCGGCAGAGGCTTCTGCTTCTACAGGCGGTCAGATAATGCCGCCTATTATGGGCGCCGCCGCTTTCCTTATGGCAGAAAACATTGGTGTGCCTTACAGCAACATTGTTGTACGTGCTATTTTGCCTGCCGCATTATACTTCTTGGGCGTGTTTATTGCAGTTCATTTAGAGGCTAAAAAAGAAGGCTTGCGTGGTCTTTCTAAGGACGAGCTACCGAAATTTATACCTCTATTAAAACAATCCTACCTACTTCTTCCCCTCATAATACTTATAGCGCTTGTAGGCTCAGGTTCAAGATCAATAGCTTATGCTGCCGCCATTGCAATTATAGCTACTATAGTTGTAGGTGTTTTCAATAAAGAAAACCGCATTTCTCCCACACGTATATTCGAAGCTTTAGCCGCCGGCGGTAAGGGTATGATTACCGTTGCAGTTGCTTGTGGCGTAGCTGGTATTATTGCAGGAACTATTACTATGACAGGTCTTGCAAACATAATTATAAACGGTATTGTAGCGTTAGCCGGAAATCAGGTTATTATAGCTTTATTCTTAACAATGCTTTGCTGTATTGTTCTTGGAATGGGCGTTCCTACTACTGCAAACTACTGCATTATGGCGGCAACCTGTGCGCCTATTCTTATTAAAATGGGTGTTCCTGATATTGCGGCTCACTTCTTTGTTTTCTATTTTGGTATAGTTGCCGACCTTACACCACCTGTAGCCCTTGCAGCATACGCAGGTGCAGCTATAGCTCAGGCAAATCCAATGAAAACCGCATTTACTGCAACAAAGCTTGCCATTGGTGCATTCATTGTTCCTTATGTTTTTGCCCTTAACCCTGCAATGCTTTTTGTTAATACAACATTCTTAGAGGTTATATTAATATGCATTACATCAGTTATAGGAATATTCGCCGTTTCGGCATCGCTAGAAGGTTATATGTTACATCATATGTCTTGGTATGAACGCATTTTAAGTGCTGTTGGCGGTTTATTGCTGATTTATCCCGGCCTTGCAACCGATGTTATAGGTCTTGTATTAGTTGCGTTATCCTTACTGATTCAGGTGTTAACTAAAAAATCCGTTAAAGCATTAGCTTAATTTTAATTAAACATTAAAAAGCCAAAACAGAACAAGTTCTGTTTTGGCTTTTGTTTTATATGTGATAATGTATCGGAACACCGTTTCTTATGCGTATTGTTTGTTCGCCCTGAATAAGCGGTAAAAAGTAATTAACTGCTTCGTCTTTTACATTATTACCGGCATCATTTATCCATTTTGCAGGGAATTTCTTTTCTTTGTTTGCAACCTTACAAACATCTACAGTTTCAATTCTTACTGTATAAGGCACATCATGAATACGGCGGAAACACATCATTTTTCCCGTATTACCGGCTACAGCTTCTTTAACTGCCTCAGCCGCAATGTTTTCAGCTTCGTGAATATCTGTCATAGAAGACATATGAGAAGAACAACGTTGCATAACATTCAGCTCTATAGAGCGCACCTTACAGCCAATCTCACGAAAAACAATATTTTCAAGTGTTTTGCCTATTCCGCTTAATTGTTCGTGCCCAAACACATCAACAATTCCGGCTTTGGGGTCAAAATCCGCCTCACTATCTTTAAGCTTAACACCCTCTGAAACGGCAACTATAACCGCTTTGTGAATTTGACTTGCTGCACGCACGTCATTCAAAAACTTTTCAACTGTGAATTCACTTTCGGGTAGATATATAAGATGCGGAGCCGCCTCGTCGTTTGCACGTAACACGCAGGTAGAAGCTGTAAGCCAACCGGCATGTCTGCCCATTATTTCAATAATTGTAACCGAATCAATACTGTAAACACTAGAATCACGTATAATTTCCTGCACAGAGGTAGCTACATACTTTGCCGCTGAGCCAAAACCAGGGGTATGGTCGGTACATTCAAGGTCGTTATCAATAGTTTTAGGGATCCCCATTATTTTTATATTCTTATTTCTAGAAGCCATAAATTTGCTTAGCTTATCAACCGTATCCATTGAATCGTTACCGCCGATGTAGAAAAATGCTCCTATTCCGTGGCGTTCAAAGGTTGAAAGAATTTTTTCATAAGGTGTAATATCTTCTTCATAAGCAGGCAACTTGTATCTGCAAGAACCCAAAACAGTAGATGGTGTTTGGCGTAACAAATACATATCCTCGTTTGTGCGTACTACCGCATTAAGATTTACAAGTTCATCCTTTAATATACCCTCAATACCGTTTATAGAACCAAAAACGTGTTCTATGCTTTCCTCCTTAAGTGCCTGACGGTATACTCCTAAAAGCGATGCGTTAATTGCACAGGTAGGTCCGCCTGATTGTGCTACTGCAATATTCATAAGCCCCTCCAAAATATATGAATTTAGTTTACACATTTATTATAACATAGAATGTCCCTCTTTGGCAACAAGGTTAGTAGTTAAAAACTTTTTTCGTTAATAATTTATAAAACCTACCAACAGCGTTAAAGTTTTGATATAAACGTTAGCTAATTTTTTTATTGATTTTAAAACCATTAATCTATATAATTATGTTAAGGAGTGAAAAAAATGAAAATCAAAGAAAAGATTTTGCTAGATATAAATGGATTGGCTGAAAACGGTCCAATTAACATTGTTATTTTAGGCGATAGCGTTTCTCATGGCGCAATAAACGGTTATATAGACCACGAAAGTGTTTATCACAACCGATTAAGAAAAAAGCTCAATGAATTTAGAGCATATATGCCGGTAAATATAATTAATACATCTATTGGTGGCACCTGCGCTTTTGATGCACTTAAAAGACTTGATACACAGGTTTTAAACCACAACCCCGATTTAGTAATTGTTTGCTTTGGTCTTAATGATGTTAACGGTGAGCTTGAGGTTTATCTTAATTCACTTAAGCAAATATTTGAAAAATGCAAAAATGCAGGGTCGGATGTTATATTTTTAACGCCAAATATGCTTAATACCTATGTACCCGAAGACACACCAAAAGAACATTTCGATTATGCCCATATCACCGCCGAATTACAAAACAGCGGTAGAATGGATAAATATATTTACTCTGCCGTAGATTTGGCAAAAGAGCTGGGTGTTACCGTTTGCGACTGCTACAGTGAATGGAAAGAGCTTGCAAAAACCGAAGATACCACAATGTTGCTTGCCAACAGAATAAACCACCCAACACCTGAAATGCACGAACTTTTTGCAGAAAAACTTTACGAAATCATTATGGGAGAAGCTGAAAATTCAACCAAAAGTGACAGCACTATGTATAAGGGGTAAATTTTCATAAAAGTTATATAAATTTTTAACTTAGAAGAGGAAACGTATATGGATTTAAAAAACAAAAATGTTTTATTTTTAGGTTCTTCTGTTACCTATGGGTCTGCCGCAGGCGGTGTTTCGTTTGCCGAAATAATGGCTGAAAAATGTGGTTGTAATAGTTACAAAGAGGCAGTTTCAGGCACCACCCTTGCCGACATTGAAGAGCTTTCGTATGTTTCAAGACTAAAAAAGGTTGATACAGCCACTAAATTTGACCTTTTTATTTGTCAGCTTTCTACTAACGATGCCGGACGTGGTATAGAACCCCAAAAAACCGAAGATGCAATTCGTTTTATAATAAATTATGTTACCGAAACCTTTGGTTGCCCTATTGTTTTTTACACAGGCACATATTTTGAAAGCGAAGCTTATAATAATCTTATTGAGCTTTTATTTGAATTAAAAAAAGAATACGGCTTTTATGTGTTAGACCTCTTTAACGATAAAGATATGCTTTCTGTAAGCCGGGAAGACTATAAAAAATATATGTCTGACCCCATTCACCCTACACTTGCAGGGTATACTGAATGGTGGACTCCTAAATTCATAAAATTTTGTAAAAATATAGACTAAATATTAAAAGTAAAATTAAGGGAGAGAATTATGAAAAAAATATTTGGATTTTACACAAAAGCGCCTTTGATACTTAGAATTGCAATAGGTCTTGTACTAGGTGCAGTATTAGGATTGTTTGTTGAGGGAGCAGGTTTTATTACTGTATTTGGTGATATTTTTGTAGGCGCACTTAAGGCTATTGCACCTATTCTTGTGTTTGTATTGGTTATAGCCTCACTTGCAAGTGCGGGCGACGGTATAGGCAAACGCTTTAGAACGGTTATTTTGTTTTATATGCTAAGTACGTTTTTAGCCGCTATTGTTGCGGTTTTGGGCAGTTATATATTCAAAGTAACCATACCGCTTTCTACTACCATAGAACAAACCGCCCCTGCAGGTTTAGGCGAAGTATTTAAAGCCTTGCTTTCTAACATGGTAATGAACCCCGTTTCTGCCATTACTAATGCAAACTATGTAGGCATTCTCACCTGGGCGGTAGTTTTAGGTCTTGCTCTTAAATTTGGCGCCAGCGCAAATACTAAAGCTATTTTAACCGATATTTCAAACGCCGTTTCAAAGGCGGTTTCTTGGGTTATTCAGTTGGCACCTTTTGGTATTATGGGCTTGGTTTACGGTTCTGTAAACGAATATGGTCTTGAAATTTTTACTGATTACGGTAAGGTTTTGGCACTTCTTGTAGGTTGTATGTTAGCAGTAGCACTTATTGTAGACCCACTCATTGTGGCTATAGCTTTAAAACGCAACCCATATCCCCTTGTGCTAAAATGCTTTAAAGAATCAGGTCTTACTGCATTTTTTACCCGTAGCTCTGCCGCAAACATACCTGTTAATATGAATCTTTGCGAAAAATTGGGACTTGACCGTGAGCATTATAGCGTATCAATCCCCTTAGGCGCTACAATTAATATGGACGGTGCGGCTATTACAATTACAGTAATGTCGCTTTCAGCAGCTTTTTCACAAGGCATTAATGTAAATATTATTCTTGCCATTCTTTTAAGCTTTGTTGCAACCTTGGGCGCTTGCGGTGCTTCGGGTGTTGCGGGCGGTTCACTATTACTTATACCTATGGCTTGCTCACTTTTAGGCGTTGGCAACGATATTGCCATGCAGGTTGTAGCGGTTGGATTTATAATCGGTGTTGTTCAGGATTCACTTGAAACCGCAATCAACTCTTCGGGCGATGTTATTTTCTGTGCAACTGCCGAATACCGTGAATGGATAAAGCAAGGCAAAGAGTTACCCTTTTAATTTAAAGATTTTATAGTTTTAAAAAGCAGTACCACTTTTAAGTGATACTGCTTTTTGTTATGTTTTTATATGTTTTTAACATTCAGCTCAATTGTTTTGCAATCGATATCCGATATACAGAGTTCTATACCATTTTCGCTAAGCTCTGCCCCTGAATATTCCTTACCCTCAAAAATATATGTTTTATTTTCACTCAAAACGGGGTAAAAAGTAAATCTGTACTGCAACGCAACATCTGTAAACACTTGTATAATCGCCCTGTCAAGTTCTGTATCGGTATACTGAAGAACCGTTATACCCTTAGCATCGTGAATAATACGAAGTGTTGCATTTTTGTAAAATTCACGGTCACGTTTAAACTGCGCAATATGCTCTTTAAGCGCCATTTTTTCTTCTTCGGGGTAGGATGCAATATCGGTAGAAAAACCTATGGGCGCACCGGTTAAAAATGCGTGGGTGTATGCGGGTGTTACACTGCAAACGCTATCCCAAGTGGCATTGTGACAGCTGACAGGCAAAGACACAAGCTCTTTACTGCCATACTGCGGCACGCCACCTAAATATCTTCTTACATCCCATTTTTCAAGATGGCAAGGTGGCAAACGCAAAGCTGTATCTTTAACAATCCTTACACCTGCTATTGGACTTTGATTATCGCTATACCAGATACTATCGTAAATAGTTTGTTGATATAAATCCATTCTTGTTCCGCCCGAGGCGCAGTTTGTAATATATAAATCGGGATATTTTGCGCGAACATCTGCCACAAACTTCTTAGTTCCCTTTAAGTAGCGGTAAAAACCGTCACCGTCGGTATCAAAAGATAAGGAAGCATTAAAATCAAACTTCATAAATCCAAGATTATACTTTTCTATAAGACCCAAAGTTATACTTGTTATATATTCACGAGCTTTATCGTTTGCAAAATCAAGAAAAACCGAACCATCATTTCCTTCACGGTAATATTCGGGGTGGGTTTCATAAGCTTTTGTACATTTAAGCGCACGCTCAGGCTCTAACCACATACCGAATTTCATACCTTTGCTTCTTACATATTCGGCAACTTTGCCAAGTTTTCCACGAAAACCGCCAACAAGATTTTCTTCCCAATTTCCTATCTCATTACCCCAGTTTTCTGTACTGCCAAACCAACCCGCATCAATAAGGAACTGCTCAACGCCAAGCTCTGCGGCAGTATCTGCCTGAAGCAAAATATTTTCAATATCTATCTGGTCAAACTTAAGCATCCAACTGTTGTAAAGCACAGGTAAATTCTTTCTTGGATAAAGTCGGTTATAAACGGTATGTAGCTTCCAGGCATCTAAATCTATTTTATTTTTTGCCTCAAACACAAAAAGCTGAGGCATTTCTATTGTTTCGCCCTTTGCAACCTTCATATTAAGACCTTTTTCATTTATGCCTGTTTCTATAATTACACCGTTATTGCGGTCGGTTATAGCAACCTTTGTAATTTTCATCTTCCACTTGGCATTAGGCAAAAGGTGAAAAACATAAATTTTGCCGTTACCTTTGTTATGTACTGCAAGCATTGGTGCTGCACTGTGTGTTGTGCGGATTCCATGGTTCGCAACCTCTATACCCGTAACCAAATCTTGCCAAGAGCCCATACTTTCATTCTGCCATGCGCTAAACTGAGTGTAAACCTCATAATCGCCGTTTTCCAGATAAAACCTGGAATTATAACAGTTTAAAACTAAATCTTCTTTAGCGGTGAAATAATCATTACGGCTATAAACCTTGTTTTCATACTCTTTAAGTTCACACCTTACCGAAAATTTATCGTAATCCGCAAAAAAACCATTCTCGGTTTCAACAGTTTTATCAAAATCCTTATCTAATCCATCTGCTACGCCAAAGCTACCGTAAGCAGAAAAAAATCCGGTAACCCCCGTAAGATGTGCATTTTCAGTAAGCATTTTTTTAATATTCATATTACCGCCCCTTGCAATAGCTTTAAACACTAGAATTATTATAATTCTTTATAAAAAAAATTGCAATATATAAATTTATTTATTGATTTTTAAGGCTGTAAATGTTAAAATCTTCTTATTAAAAGGAGATGTTCTAATTGACAACTTATGAAATAATAGCTCAGGCAATAGGTATTGTTGCCATGGCATTTAATGTGCTTTCTTATGTGCAAAAAACCGCAAAAGGTTTGATTTGTTTTCAGCTTTTCGGCACAATACTTTTTGCAACAAACTATTTTATGTTGGGCGCCACCATTGGCGGTATTATGAACGCTATTGCAGTTTTCCGTGCAATTATTTATCTTTTTAAGGATAAATTTAAAGCAACACACACCGCTTGGCTTATATTCTTTTTCTGTATATTCGTTATATCCTACATACTAACCTTTACTGTTTTCGGTAAAGAACCCACACCGTTTAATTTCCTTATAGAATTATTGCCAATAATCGGCATGGTGGCTCAAACTATAGGCTATAAATTACAAAATGCTAAAATTATGCGTCGTTTAGGCTTTATAAGCTCTCCATCTTGGCTTATTTACAACATTAACGCCGGCGCAGTAGGCGCAATTATTTGCGAATGCTTTACAATTTGCTCTATTATTGTAGGTATAATAAAGCACGATATTAAGCGTGAAGAAAAAGCTTAATTAATATTCACTTCTACTTACAGATATAAAGTACATAAATTTTAAGTGTACTATTAAATCGTATATAATTTTTTGGAGGTAACTCTTATGAAAATCAAACTTTTGTTTCAGGGTGACAGTATAACCGATGCCGGCCGTAACCGTGAAGATTATCACGACCTTGGCGGCGGATATCCCAAATTTGCCGCTAAATATCTTGCAGAGCGTTTTCCTGAGGTTGATTTTGAATTTATTGACCTTGGCATAGGCGGAAATCAAACTAAAGATTTAGTGGCCCGCCTTGATAGTGACTTTATTGATATTCAGCCTGATGTTGTTTCTATTCTTATAGGTATTAACGATGTTTGGCATTATTGCGAAGGTGAAAATTGGTTAGATAATGACCTGTTTGAAGAGCGTTACCGCACCGTACTTAAAGCGCTTAAAGAGAAAACCAACGCTAAGATTATGATGATGGAGCCTTTCCTTATTCCTGTTGAGGATAAGCTTTTCTTTAGAAAGGATTTGGCACCAAAAATTGAAATTATTCGTAAGCTTGCTCGTGAGTATGCAGATGTTTATATGCCAACTGACGGTCACTTAGCATCAGCTTATATCGGTGTTGAGCCTACATATTTCTCTGGTGACGGTGTTCACCCAAGCGAAGCCGGTGCAGATTTCATCGGTAAGCTTTATGTTGATTACATTACCCCTATAATTAAGGATTTAATTAAATAATCAAACAATTCTAAAAGTATTGTGTAAAAAGACCTCCTATGGTAGCATTAGTCTCTACTGTAGGAGGTTTTGTTTTTGTATTTTAATTTTCACAAGGTCCCGCACTGCCGTAATGTGCTTAAAATAACCTGACGTTAAGCCAGGTGGGTGCCCACCGTGTAG
>JAZREW010000026.1:0-2374 GCA_045661005.1 Acutalibacteraceae bacterium
CATAATATTGTTTGAATAAATCTTATTTTCGTCTTTTACACTATCACTTTCACCCTCTGCCATAAGATCATCTGCAAGACTGCTCATATCCATACCGGCTTCTTCAATGGTTATGGGGTAACTGGAAAGAGTTTCTTCTTCAACACGGGTAATGTAAGCGTTAACACCGCTTGAAAGGGCGAGTATAAGCGCAATTCCTATAATACCTATAGAACCTGCAAAAGAGGTGAGAATTGTGCGGGTTTTCTTTGTCATAAGGTTATTAAGCGAAAGTGAAAGCGCTGTAATAAACGACATAGAAGGTTTTTTAATTTTTGCGCCTTTGTCTAATTCTTCTTCTACTGCTTCATAGGGGGCTGAATCGTCTATAACCTTACCGTCTAACAGTTTTATAATACGTGTGGAATATTCTTCGGCAAGCTCTGGGTTATGAGTTACCATTATTACAAGGCGTTCTTCTGCTATTTCCTTAAGTAGCGCCATAATTTGCACAGAGGTTTCACTGTCAAGCGCACCTGTGGGTTCATCGGCCAATAAAATATCGGGATTATTAATCAAAGCACGTGCAATAGCAACACGTTGCATCTGACCGCCCGACATTTGATTGGGTTTTTTGTGTATTTGGTCCGAAAGTCCCACTTTATCGAGTGCTTCAATAGCTCTTTTACGTCTTTCAGCCTTAGAAACGCCCGAGAGTGTAAGCGCTAACTCAACATTTGAAAGTACAGTTTGGTGCGGTATTAAATTATAGCTTTGAAAAATAAAGCCTATGGTGTGGTTGCGGTAATTATCCCAATCACTATCCTTATAAAGCTTTGTGGATTTTCCGTTTATAAATAAATCACCGCTGGTGTAGCGGTCAAGTCCGCCAATTATATTTAGCAGAGTAGTTTTTCCGCAACCAGATTGACCTAAAATAGATACGAATTCATTTTTTCTGAATTCTATGTCAATACCCTTGAGTGCTTCTACTGTATTGTCGCCCGTTTTGTATTGCTTTACTATGTTTTTAAGTTTAAGCATTTAAAAATCCCTTTCATTATATATAATATCACGAATATCATTTTAACAGGAAAATAATAACAAATTATTAATTTTACAATAATATTTTTTTAAATCTTAGTATATACTACTACCTTTTTTATGTGCGGTCAAGCAAAATTAAAAAGAGGAATATAAAATCCCTCTTTTTATGTAATTAGCTTATTTTAAGTTTTAGTCTTAATTTATCGCTTATCATTGCAATAAATTCACTATTGGTAGGTTTGCCACGCTCGTTTTGAATTGTGTACCCAAAGTAAGAATTTAAAACATCTATATCGCCCCTGTCCCACGCAACCTCAATAGCGTGGCGTATTGCACGTTCAACACGAGAGGCGGTAGTGCTATGCGTTTTTGCTACGGTAGGGTAGAGCAGTTTTGTAACCGAATTTACAATATCGCTGTTTTTTATAGAAAGTATAATAGCCTCTCGTAAATAATGATAGCCTTTAATGTGGGCGGGAACACCGATTTGATGAATAATATCTGTAACCATTAATTCAAGCTGAGGGTCGGTTATAATATTATCTTTAACTATAAGTGGGGTTTTGTCATTTTTCCAGCCTGAAAGCTGAATGATACGTTCGGCAATATTGTTAATATCAAACGGCTTCAAAAAGTAATAGCTTGCACCGGCTTCAAGGGTTTCTTTTTCAAGTCTTTGGTTATCAAAACTAGACATTACCATTATCATGGGTTTTTCTTTCATATCCTTAAGTCCGCTTAATACCCCCAAAATATCAATGTTGGGCATAAATACATCTGCTAGCACAACGTCAGGTTTATCAGATTTTATCTTCTGAATAAGTACCCTACCATCCTTAGCACATAGCTCAACTATCATACCGTAGCCTTTAAAAACTTTAGCACAATTTTGTCCTAATTCTACCGAATCATCAGCGATTACAATTTTCAATTTCTTTTCCATTATTATTATCCTCCTGTGTTTGTTTTACATATATTACCATAAAACAATGTGAAATGCAAGCAAAATTACAAAAAAACAGTAATTTATACAAAATCAAACCCATAAAATGACAAAATACGCCACTTCGACAATCGCAAGTTTGTTTTTTCGACAAGCTGTTAGCAGGTAGGTTCAGTTTGCGAGTCTTTTAATTCGGGTAAGCCCGAAATGCAGGTAAGCAGAGATAAAATACCTGAGAGCAGTGCGGTGCTTCCTACCATCATCCAGTTAACGTCGCCCATGGCGGCGCTTGTACCTATTGTAGCTATTGCAGATTGTGCAATAGTTTTGGCAGCTCTGATAGATGCCGCCTTTAGCCATTTAATAAATTTTTCTTTTTTCATAAAATTCACTCATTTCATTGAT
>JAZREW010000027.1:0-6404 GCA_045661005.1 Acutalibacteraceae bacterium
TGGCTTGGCACTCGCCTCGCCACGTTTTATTGTAGCCCTACTCGTTTTCTCTTCCCCCAGTAGAACTGGGGGTTTATTTCCACGTCTAAAGACACCAATACAAAAATAACGGTCACAACAGTGACCGTTATTTTTTTCGGTTAAATCAATTCAATAGTATAAATCTTACATTTTTCAACTGTGAATTCTACAGTATTTGAATTCACTTTGTGGACTTCATTTCTTCTGCCGTCAAGCTTTACTGAATAAGCTTCTTTGAAATCGAAACCAATGTTAAGCTTCGCATTGATAGTATCTTCGGTAGGATTGTAAACTCTTACAAGAATAGTATCGTTATCGGACTTAGTAACAGAGCTTAAAACAAGATTGTCACCCTCTATTTCAATAAAGCTCTTATCTGTACCGAACATACCCTCCTGCTTGCCGAATTCGCATACCTTTAGTGGTGCCGCAAAAGCCAAAGCCTCATTATAAACGCCGGCCTTTTCCCAATTGCTTGTATGCGGCATAAATGCGTATCTGTAGGTAAACTCACGTAAAGACTGTGAACTTTCATCGCCCGGATATTCCATCCACAAGCGGATATCGCAAGCAATTCTAAGGCGTGTACAACGAACAAGACCCATAGCATAAGTCAGGTTTTCGCAGTCTTCTAAAATTTCGTAATCCTTAGTAGCGTCACTAAGAATTGCAAAACCGTTGTTTTCATCCGACATATCGCACCATAACTGGAACGGATGACGTGCAAGCTCAGTGCCTCTAACATCACCGTCTACCGAAGGTCTCACAGGGTAATCAACAACCATAAATGAGCCTTCAGCCGAAGTAGTCTCAGCATTAAGACCCGTAGGCATACAAACCTTAAGATAATGGTCTTTAGCTTTATTTTCAATATTTGTAACTACCTCAAGATACTTACTGCCCTTTTTCAGAGTAAACTCAATATGAACAGGCATTTCAACAGTACTTTCACTTCTCAACTGCTTTGCAAAGTCATATTCCTTAGGCAATGTCATCTTATAATCAACTGTAAATTTAACAGCAAGAGGCCCATTAACGGTAGTAGAAACAACTGCATTAGCACCAAGACTTGAAATAATACGGTCACAAGGAATATTATCATAAGTCCATATATTACCTCTGTCGCCCATATCCAAGAGATAATTCAAATTCTCGTATACCTTGCCTGTGATTTTATCGGTAATATTAACGGTACCGTCAGGATTAACCTTAACACGTATAAACTCGTTTTGAGCCTCATTAGTACCGCAAAGCATATTGTTACTCAAAATACGTGGAGCTTCCCAGTCCTCATGTGGATAAGGATAAATATTCTTTTCAGCCCATTTAATCTTAAAGGTTTTATAACCCAATGCAGGAATATTATCAGCCTCAAAATATAAATGAATCTTATTGCAATAGTAAGGCATATTGCGGCTACGGGGATGATAAATACCTGCTCTTACATTTTCTTTTCTTTCAATTTCCTGTACCTTAACAGGATTACCATTCATATCCTCAATGATTACATACTTAAGTATAACATCACGTGGAATATCAACATAAGCTTCTACCACTTCGCTTCTCTCGAAAGAAGAAGGGTTATGAACAGCAAGGAAATATTCGGTATCATTAACCGCAGAAGTGTTAATTTCTTTAGTGATGTTTTCAAGGCCTTTTCTTTCAAGACCCTTACCAATAATACCTGCCTGTTCCAAACGGGCAATCTCACCATCAGCAAGAGTTTTAGGTCCCAAACCATGCATAGAATCGTGTGCATGGCTTTGGAAAAGCAACTTCCAAGCTTTTTCAAAATATGTATCAGGATATTTTGAAATACCATATTTCCAGCTAAGAGTTGACAAAGGTTCTGCATATCTAACAATTGTATTTTCAGTATGAGAGTTTTCTATCATAACCTCAGGATGAGTTGAAAATACATCGGTATGAATACTGCCTACAGGACCGTCACGCATTGGTCCCTTAACGGTGTCTAAATCCTTAACCTCAGCCAATTTTTCTTTTAATTCGCTAAGATAATCAGCAAGTGTTGAATGAACTATTTCAAGCTCACCCTCATATTCCTTTTGAAGATCCTTAATAATTTCAGGTGTAAGTGGATGAGGTTCTGTAAAGTCGGTACCCTCAAACATAAGCACGCAATCAGGCGCCGCTGTACCCTCTACAGTTTTAAGCGCACGCTCCATACCCTTGCGCAGGTTTTCGGGATGATAAGATGTTTCGGGATCAAGAATATCATAAAACCAAGCATAATCATCGGGGTTAGCGGTATGGAAAACCTTACCTAATTCACCCCAATTATACTGCCAATCCTTATGCCAAGCATCCTTGTCATAAACTATCGGGATATGACCTGCAAAGAAGAAGTTCCAACGAGCTTCCGGTCCTAAATGAGAAGCCAAAGCCTTAGTACCGTCAGGTGATTCCCAAATAAACTCGTGATACTTTGATTTTTTAGGATCCATATATTTATAGAAAATAATAGAATCAATATCAAAATCTTTATAAATTTGAGGCAGTTGACCAATCTGACCAAATGAAAATACATTATAACCGCACTTTAACGGTTCGCCGTATTTTTTACTCAGTTTAACGCCGTACTGCAGATTTCTTACAACGCTTTCACCTTGAATAGGCGCACAGTCAGGCAAAGTAAACCAAGGACCAATTTCAAGTCTACCCTCTTTTACATACTTTTTAATAGTGTCTTCCATTTCGGGACGAATTTCAAGATAGTCTTCTATAAGGGTAAGCTGACCATCACAAAGAAAAGAACGGTAATCGGGCTTTGCTTCCATAATCTCAAAAAGATTGTCGAATAAGTCTACTAATCGCATTCTTGTTCTTTCAAATTCCCAACGGAACTCTCTGTCCCAATGAGTATAAGTAACAATATGTACTTTTTTCATATATTTTACCTCACTTTCTAAATATTATTATATAATTTGACAACACAAATTTCTTATACTATCTTATCATTTATTATGCTAATACGATATTTTTAACTAAATATAGCGAAATTTATTTTTCATATATGATATTGACATTTAAATAAATATATTTTAGAATTATACCGAGGTGAAAATAATGGAATCATTTTATCAACAAGCTTTAACCGAAATAGACGCCGAAACAGGTTTTAGATGCCGTTCTGTTTGGGGCAATACCGAAAAATTTCAGTTGCACAATCACGATTATTATGAAATATTTTTAACCCTAGCGGATAATGTAGCGCACCTTGCAAACGGTAAAAAATTCACACTAAAGAAAAACACTCTTGTTTTTATAAGACAAAATGATACACATTTTTTCAGCAAAACATTAAAAAAAGAGCTTTTTATGATAAACCTTGCATTTACAGAAGAGGTTTTCGATAATCTTATTCATTACTTAACAAATGCCTTTTGTTATGAAGAATTATTAAACGAAGAATTTCCCCCATGTGTTGAGCTTGACGAAAGCGATAAAAACTGGCTGTTACATCAAATAGAAAAATTAAATTCTATACAACTAGACGACATAGCAACACTAAAATTAAATTCAAGAATATTGCTTTTTAGAATTTTCACAAAATTCTTTTCAAAATACAGTATCGAAAATGAAATGGCAGAAAAAGAAATACCTATGTGGCTATATAATTTAGAACAAAAAATGCACCGATTAGAGCATTTTTCAAAGCCTCCTGAGCATATGGTTGAATTAAGTGAAAAATCACGTGCCCACTTAGGCAGGGTTTTACAAAAACATTACTCTAAAACTATAACAGAATATATTAACGATTTACGCCTTAATTACCTTGCTAATTCTATAATTAATACCGAAAGACCAATTTTAGATTTATGCTACGAATGCGGCTTTGAAAATATCAGCTGGGCATATACTCTTTTCAAAAAGAAATACGGCACCTCTCCCCTAAAATTCAGAAATAATTATTCTAAGTCATAAATTTAATAGTACTTATGCTAAAAGACACACCTCTTAAGAAGTGTGTCTTTTATAACGAAAAAAATCATTCAATTAAATCTAAAATATCGCCAACATCAAACATTCCAAATGAACAATACGTTACCAATAAATCTTGAGACTCAGTAACAACCAAGCGGGCTTCACCTTGATAATACGCAGAATCATTTGCAACATCATCACTAAACTTTAGAACAATCATATCGCCTTCAAATGTATAATCAGGTAACGGACCGCCATATCCCGCTTGGTAATAAATTTTGCCATTATAAAATAACGTTTCTTCACCATCACGCCAATCAATATTTTCTGTATAACAAGCATTGCAGCGTAATGAAGTTGAATCAAACTGGTAAACAGATAAAAATTCATATCCCTCAATTTGTGAAACACGATAATAATCCGTTTTTAGCTTTAATCCTATTTGTTGCACGCCAAGCAAATTCTTTTTAAGTCTTACTAAATCCAATATGTCAATTTCAAAATCTTCGTTAAAATCATAACCTATGTTATTGCTCTTTTCTTCTTTGAACAATAATTTAGTAAGCTTTGTAAGGTGTGTAGCATTGAAAATTTCAGGTTGCTCATCGCCGTTTACTACAACTGTTGTACCTGTTTCGTTATATAAAACAGTTATTCCTTCAGTATCTATTGGTCGCATATATACAGTATAGGTTTCGCCCGGAACAATGTACTGTGTAAATACATTATAATAATCCCATATATCATAGCCAAGACTATATTCAAACCCATCAATATACTGTGCATGTATACTTGCAAAGCCAACCATTACTTTGGGCGCAGAAACTATCATGCATTTAGCTGATACGCTTGCAGGTGTTTCAGCATCTGTACCAGTAGCTTTTTTTCTTCTGTAAACATTTACAACAGTATTATATGGAAGGTTATTTATTACAGCACTACTTTGCCAATTAACACCGTCAATACTGTACTCATAACCCTCTTCAAAGATAAGCTCAACAGAGTTGCCAAAAAGCTTTAAAATCTGAGGTGCAGTAGGTGCTGTAAGTGTTGTAACATAAATTGCAGGACTTGAATCTGTAGCCAAATAAGTACCCTCTGCAATTCGCTGATAGAAGCTGTAGGTAACCCCCTCATGCAAACCACTAAACACGTTACTGCTTTGCCAATTAATACCGTCAATACTATATTCATATCCGTCAATAGCTTTTAAAGTTACTGAATTAGCGGAGCGCAATTCTAATACAGGCATTAAAGGTGTTTCGGGATTAATCAACTTTTTAAAGCTAATACTATTAGCTAATGCATATTCTTGTACCGCTGAATTACCCAACGAATTTATTGTAATACCTGAACGCTCTGCAAATACATAATAACCAAACTCGGTATCAGGATTATAGATATAAACACTTTCGAGATTATAAAAACTATTAAAACTATTATTACCTATTTTTGTAATTGTTTTTTCAATAATAATTTCTTTTACTTTATCTCGGTGAGTATACCATGCAGCCGCCTGCGGCAAAGGATAGTTCTGCATAGCACCGGTACCTGATATTGTAAGCACACCGTCACCCGTTAACATCCATGTTGCATCTGCGCCGCAATCACCTGTTATACAAAGTTTAGGAATAACCGTCACATCCGTCACCGCTAAGCAACGACTGCAATGACGTGATTTGCTGCCATCTTCAAAAAAGGTTGGTTCTTTATCCACAACGAAATCTTCACTAAAATCATGACCTAAAGCAGAAATTATTTTGGTTTCTTCTTCACCACATGCAGAGCACACTCTATACTTTTCGCCCTTAGTTGTGCAGGTAGCTACAGTAATAACCACCCAATCTTCATAGCTATGCCCATTAGCGCTTATATAATCCGTGATATAGCTATATGAACAAGTGTCGCAAATGTAGGTTGTATAGCCCTGTTCTGTGCAAGAAGGTTCTGTTACTGTTGAATTATAAAAATGACCTGTGGCTGATATTGCTTCTGTTTCTTCCTCACTGCAAACGGTACAAATCCTGTATTTTTCACCTTCTATGGTGCAAGTAGGCTCAGTACGTATAAACCAATCGCCGTATGAATGACCCAAAGGTTTGGTTTCGTCAGAAATGTAACTGTCTTCACATACAGTACAGGTATGGGTTGTATAACCTTGTTCGGTACAAGTAGGTTCTGTTACTGTAGCAGTATAAGAATGTCCTTTAGCAGAAATCACCTTGGTTTCTTCTCTGCCACAAATAGAACAAATGCGATATGTTTCACCGTTTACAGTACAGGTAGGTTCAGTGCGTACCATCCAATCGCTATAATCATGATAATATATTTTTGCTGAAGTAAAATCTGTATTATTATCACCAACTACAATGGCATTCCACTGTTCCTCAGTTCCGCAGTAATAAATATTAGTCAGACTATCACAGCCCCAAAAAGCA
>JAZREW010000028.1:0-12832 GCA_045661005.1 Acutalibacteraceae bacterium
CCATTGTTATTTCTGCAAGGTTAGAACATCCGTAAAATGCCGAATCACCTATACTTGTTATACTGTCAGGTATTACAACACTTGTTAAACCGGAGCAATTATTAAACGACGATTCACCTATAGCGGTTACACTATTTGGAATTCTTATACTTGTTATTTCGGTACAATCATTAAACGCATTATCCGCAATACAAATGGTATTATCTTTAATAACACAATCGCCAGAATGCCAATCATAGCAATCTATTACGTGATTATCTATATATAGTACACTATCTTGCCAATTCGAAAAATCATTATAATATCCGCTTTCGTAAAAAGCATAATAGCCTATGCTTTTTACATTGTCAGACAATGAAATATCATTAAGACTAGAACAATAATAAAACGCATATTCGCCTATACTTGTCACACTATTGGGTATTGTTATATTTTCAATACTTGCACATTCTTCGAAGGCAGATGCTCCTATATAAGTGATTTGTTCTGGTAAATTTATTTCTTTTAGGTTTATACAACCCGAAAACACACCTTTATCTATGCCATTTACATTATCGGACATTTTTACCAATATCAAGCCTGTACAATCATAAAAAGCTGAAGAACCCACAGTCGTAACGCTATCAGGCAATTCAACTGAAGTGAGTCCCGAGCAACCGTAAAATGCGCTCTCCCCTATATTAATTAAACCTTCATGGAATTCAACAGAGGTAAGTCCTGTGCAACCATTAAAAGCAGAACTTCCTATGTCGGTCAGACTATCTGGCAAATCAAAAGCACTTAATGCACTACAGCGGGAAAAGGCACCACTGCCAATAACAGTTACATTATCGGACATTTTTACAGAAATAAGCTCAGTACAGCGGCTAAAAGCCGACTTCCCTATAGCAGTTACACTGTCTGGTATTTCAACGGAAGTAATGCCGGTGCAACCGCAAAATGTATAATCGCCTATTTTTTCTACTCCGTCAGGAATAGTCAATGAAGTTACCGGTTTTTCATTAAGATAAATATTACCCGCATAGTATATTGGATTAGAATATAACTCTCCTATTTCAACCGCACACCATGCAGCAATATCTTTTATAATCACCTTTTCAAGATTAGTGCATTCATTAAAAGCATAGGCACCTAAACTAACCAAACCTTTTCCTATAGTTATTTCAGTAAGATTAGTACAACCTTCAAAAGCATTTGAATCTATAATTTCTACACTATCAGATATCAATACAGAGGATAAACCTTTGCAACCGAAAAAAGCACTTTTTCCTATACTTGTTACACCATTCGGAATCTCAATAGATTTCAAGCCTGTATTATTGCTAAACGCACTACTTCCAATAATTTCCAAACTATCAGGCAACTCTATAGAAGTTAATTTCGTACAAAAACCAAATGCATCTGAGCCTAAAGTTGAAACACTATTACCCAATTTTACATCAGAAAGATTACTACATTCATAAAATGCATATGCGCCTATTTCTATTACATTATCCGGTATTGTGATACTTGTGAGGCCATCGCAGAAACAAAAAGCATACGAAGCTATGTCTGTAACACTATTAGGTATTTGCACATTTTTAAGACTTGTGCAACCGTTAAACGCTCTATATCCTATTCTTGTAATACCCTCAGATAATATTAATGTTGTTAAGCTTGTGCAACCGTCAAACGCATAATTGCCAATAGTCTCGCAAGCATTACCTATTTCTATCGTTTTGAGTGTAGTTGGAACATGTGCTCCGTTACTCATAGCAGAGGTTATTCCAAAAATATATCCTATATATGGATTTGTAGAAACTGTACCTCCTATAAAAGGCAATCGCATTCTTTCAATTGCTGTACAACCTTTAAAAGCATATCTGCCGATACTAATTACAGTATCAGCTACCGAAACATTTGTTAAGCTTGTACAATTATAAAAAGCATATGTACTTATAGTTGTAACTCCATTTTCAACAACAAGGCTTTTTATTGAGGATCTCCTGCTATACCAAGGTGCACTACCAGAAGAATGAGTTCCCATACCTCCCGCACCGCTTATTGTAAGCACACCGCCATCACTTAAAGTCCATGTACACTCTCCTGTTGTACCTTTGCTGGCAGCACTTGCAGTAATACTGAATACGCCTGTAGGCAAGGCAGAAAAAATCAAAGCAATTGTTAAACAAATTGCCAATAGCCTTTTAATATTCATTAAAAAAACTCCTTTTAAAGCAAATTTAAGTATAACATTTTTATTATTTGAGTTTACCATAAATTTTATCTGATTACAATATTTTTTATTTAACTATATTACCTCTTGCCCTTTCGTAACAAAATAAATTTCTTGCATTACTGCAATTGTTGCAAGTACGCATATTGTTGCAATACTATAAGTTGTTTTAACAAAAGTCAGAGATAATGGCATAAGGAACAAAGCAAATCCCGTTGTTTTATTTAACACGCTATGTATTGATATTAGTTTTTTCTTCTTGAAAAAGCCGAACACAATGTTAAATATCTTAATAAACATAATGGTGGTTATCCATACCCATAGCCATACCGGTATGTGAATTAGGGGCAGTATGTTTATCCCGCATACAAACATAAATACAAAGTCAGCAACCGTATCAAGTCTTGCTCCAAATTCACTAACCGTGTCCATACTTCTCGCTATTGTTCCGTCAACCATATCGGTAAGCCCGCAAAAAAGATATAGTATATAAAACCATACTGACGATAGAGGAATAAACAAAAGGGTTGAACTAAATATTATTCTGCTACCCGTGATGGTGTTTGCAATATATTTTTTCATAAATTGGAATTTGTTTGATTATTCTTCATACTCATCATTTGACTTCGAATCATCGTTTTTCTTGTTGTGTAAGAAATCAATGCCAGCACCAATAGCCAGGCCTATACATATACCCATAGAAATGTTACCCAAAGCTGCACCAATTGACAGACCCAAGCACATACCAATTGGCAGATATTGAACTTTGTAGTTTTTATCGTTTTTATTATCCTTTCTCATAAGAGTCATTATCCCTTCGTCAAATTCGAGTTTATCGGTGAGTTGATTATATCATATATCGCAATAAATAGCAATACGCTATGGGTTGCAAGCGGTGTTAATATTGGTGTTCTATATTGTTTTTGTAAAACAAAAGCAATATTTAGGGGTGCAGGGGTATGCCCTTGCCACAACGAACAACGCAGAAAAGAATTGAAACTTTTATTAAAAAATGTTATAATGTATGTAGATTTTGTACGACCATAGCCTCCCTCTGACGAGGGTGCGGGTGTCCTGTGGACACCCCTGCAAAGCAGAAGCACCGACCGAGGCGGTAGCCGAGACGGTGGCAAAACGAAGTTTTGACGGAGGGAGAGAAAAGAAAATGAAAGAATATAATAAAAGTAATATTCCTCTCGCAAAAACTCTTCGAAAAAACATGACACCTTGGGAACGAAAATTATGGTACGAATTTTTAAGAAATTATCCTGTGCGTTTTCAAAGGCAAAAAGCCATTGGCAACTATATAGTAGATTTTTATTGTGCTAAAGCACAGCTTGTTATTGAGCTTGACGGTGGCGGACATTATATTGCAAAACAAACAGAAAAAGATATGATTCGTACTAAGGAACTAGAAAGTATGAATTTAAAGGTTATAAGAGTTTGCAATTTAGATATTAACAAAAATTTTTATGGCGTATGTGAATATATAGATTTAGCTGTAAAAAAATCTCTCCCTCAGTCAGCTTCGCTGACAGCTCCCTCGTCAGAGGGAGCCGAGGAATTTATTTAAAAGGAATATAGTTATGATTAAAATAATGTTTGTCTGCCACGGCAATATTTGCAGAAGTCCTTTTGCCGAGTTTGTTATGAAAGAAATAGTTAAAAACGAAGGATTAGAAGATAAGTTTTATATCCGCTCTGCCGCAACCTCTACCGAAGAAATAGGCAATGGTGTTTATCCGCCTGTAAAGCGTCTGCTTTCAATGCGTGGTATAGACTGTAGCGAAAAACGGGCTACTCAGGTTAAAAAAAGCGATTATGAAAATTACGATTATATTATATGTATGGATAAAAACAATTTATGTAATATAACCAGAATTGTCGGCAAAGATACGGAAAATAAAATTTCACTTTTACTTGATTACACCTCTACCCCACGTGATGTGGCTGACCCTTGGTACACGGGTGATTTTGAGGCTACCCAAACAGATGTTGACAACGGTTGCTTAGAATTACTGAAATACATTAAAAAGCACAACAGCATTTAGCCGTTGTGCTTTTTACAGTATACTGTGTGTTGACGGAATTGTATCTTCCATAAGCTGATGTAGCATTTTTTCAATTTTGCCCGAATATTCTAAAAACATTGTATCATCTTTAGATGATGAATGGGCAGCGAGCAAATGTATGGACATTTCAATTTCATCTATTGCATTATGATTTGAAAAGATTGACAGAACTTTTTCTTTTTTAGTCCAATAATTTTCGAGCTCGCTAACCTTTTCGCTTGCGTTTTTAGAGGTTTTATAATAACTTACACTTAAAGCTAGCAAATCACCTGCTTCATCACACACATTTTTTATATAAAAAAATCCATACAAATAGATTGTTATCACAAAAACAAACAGCACTACCGCCGCAATTAATCTTTTCAAATCGCTTACCTCTTCTTAATTATTTGAAAATTCTTATACCTATCCATACACATAAGAAAAACATCTTTAATTTGAGTTTTATTATTTTTAAGAATTTTTTCAACTTCACTTTTGGTTATTTCAAGTGCTCTTAGTGAATCTACTTCAATTTTGCCATCACTAATAACCGGCAACTGCAAAGCCTCTTCCTCACCCTTAATTTTTAAATCTTTTAATGTGGGTGTTTGCTCTTCGGTTTTAAGTAAAACGCTTAATTCACCGTTAACCTCAAGCACCGCAAATGCCACAGTAGAAATATCAAACACATCTTGTCCTCTTAGCAGTTCTATTAAATCGAGCACCGTCATTCTCACGTTTTTCATTGCATTTTGGTCTATAATACCATTCTTTATTACCACTACCGATTTACCGCTCATTAATTTACGTATAGCTTTACTTTTCATAGCTAAAACCGATATTGAAATTTCTAAAATAACCAGCATAAAAATAGATACTATACCAAATAAAATTGGTTGCGATGTATCCTGCAAGGGTATTGCCGCAATTTCAGAAATTAATAGCGTAATTACCAGCTCATTGGGTTGCATATCGCCTATTTGACGCTTGCCCATAAGTCGTACGCCAAAGGTTAAAAAGATATACAAAATTATTGTTCTTACTAAAGTTGTAATCAAAAAAATCACCAAATTTAGTATTTGTAATTTTTAGCGCAATATTACAAAAGAGGCTATCTTACTAACAAAAGCAAGACAGCCTCTTTAATTTTTATTTTTCACGCTGGGTTAACATATCTATTATTTCGGAATATATCTTTGAAGGATTAGTTAAAAACTTTTCCTTAATGAACAACGCTTGTTCTTCATCGGTTACCAAAAGCTTAACACTCATAAAAGGTTCGCCGTTATCAATCGCCGAACAGGTTATAAATGTACGCTCTCCCTCACGTGATATTTTTATATCAGTTTCCTTAGAATGTTTAAAGCGTGACACCATTTTAAGCGCCGCAGAAAATGCCCTATCCTTAACAGTAAACGGCAATGAAGTTTTCAACGTTTCGGAAACATCTCTACCTCTTGCGGTTATAACGTAGGTATCTTCCTTTTCGTTAAACACCTCTAACTGCCCATTTTCGCACAGTGCGGCAATACAATCGTTAACCTCAAAATAATTTGCTATTCCCTCATAATGCAGAACATCGGCAAGCATTCTACCGGGAACGGGTGCATTAATTGAAGAAAGTATATAACAAATAAGAATACGTACTTCGGCGGTACTGAAAAGACCGCCTATTTCGGAAACACCAGCTGAAACTGCATCCTTTTCCAAATAAAGCACTCTCCTTTAAATTAGTTTACAAATTTATCGTGTACAGCGGTTACAGCTGTATCAGCATACTTAGCGTCAATAAGCACAGAAATCTTAATTTCGCTTGTAGAAATCATTTGAATGTTAATTCCTGCATCATAAAGAGCCTCAAACATCTTAGCAGCAATACCCGGATTACTTTCCATACCGGCACCTACTATAGAAACCTTAGAAACGCTATCATCAATGCTGTAATCCTTAAACATAAGGCTTTCTTTAATAGCATTTACAGCAGCTTCTGCCTGCTCGGTTTGATCCTTAGGAACTGTAAAAGTAATGTCCTTAGTGCCGTCACGACCAACCGACTGTAAAATAATATCAACATTTACCTTGTGCTGTGCAAGCTTATTGAAAAGCTTGAAAGCTATTCCGGGAGTATCATTAAGTCCTATTACAGACACTCTTGTAACATTATTATCTTTAGCAACGCCCTTAATTAAAGTCTTTTCCATTTTTACCTTCTCCTTCACTATTGTACCGGGTTTGTATTCAAGACTTGAAAGCACTTCAAGCTCTACATTATATTTTTTAGCCATTTCAACCGAACGGTTATTAAGAACCTGTGCACCCAAGGTTGCAAGCTCTAACATTTCATCGTAACTAATTTCATCCATCTTCTGAGCGTTAGGAACTTTACGAGGATCCGCACTATAAACACCGTCAACATCGGTATAAATCTGGCAAAGATCAGCTTTCATAGAAGCCGCAATAGCAACTGCGCTGGTATCAGAACCGCCACGGCCCAAGGTTGTTATATCATCATACTTATTAAGACCTTGGAAGCCCGCAACTATTACTATGTTGTGTTTTGAAATTTCATTACGTAATCTTTCGGTATTAACGTTTTTAATACGTGCAAGACCGTAGTGTGAATCGGTAGCAAAACCTGCCTGCCAACCAAGCAGAGATACCACGGGGCAACCAAGCTTTTCAATTGCCATAGCAAGTAAAGCTATAGAAATTTGCTCACCTGCTGAAAGCAACATATCCATTTCACGCTTAGAAGCGCCGTTAGGATTAATTTCACGAGCTTTTTCGATAAGATCGTCTGTAGTATCGCCCTGAGCTGAAACTACAACAATTACATCGTTACCTTTTTTGTAATCTTCGATTATTCTGTTTGCTACATTAAAAACTCTTTCAGCATTAGCAACAGAAGAACCACCGAACTTTTTAACTATAAGAGACATATATTAACCCCCTTGAATTTAACCATAAATATGCAAAACTTTAACTTTGCAATTTTCAAAACCTGTAAGCTTATTTTTAATATCACTTTCAAGTGTTTCTTTAGTTATAAATGAAATTTCTTTAGTGTATTCGTTTTTAATAAATTCAACACCGTCATTGCCAAACATTTCATCAAACTGTTTTGAAAGCTTATCATAATCATCAGCTATTAAACGAACAAAATATTTGCCAAGCTTGTTATAGCCTTGCTCTACATAATCTTCTGCACCGTCTTGCCAATATAGATATTTACGAGCTTTTAAATGCTTAGCACAATCTATTATATCCGCCACAACAGCGCTCGCAGTAGCTTCTTTACCTGCGCCCTTACCGTAGAACATAACATCACCGGTTTGATCACCGTTAACCATAACCGCATTAAACACGCCGTTTACGCCGGAAATCACACAGTCACGGCTTACAAGCGTAGGTCTTACCGATGCTGTAATTTTACCATCAGACAACTTTTTAGCACTACCGATAAGCTTTATAACATAGCCAAAGTTATCAGCCGCTTCAACATCATCAAGCGAAATATCGGTAATACCTTCGGTGTAAACCTGTTCTGGATACACATGTTTACCGAAAGCCAAAGCCGCTAAAATGCAAACCTTACGGCAAGCGTCATGCCCCTCAATATCAGCAGCGGGATTTTTTTCTGCATAACCCTTTTCCTGAGCCAAAGCTAAAGCTTTGTCAAAATCCATATTGTCTACTATCATTTTATTTAAAATGTAGTTGGTTGTTCCATTTAAAATACCCGAAACCTCGGTAATTTCATTAGCGGCAAGGCATTGCACCATTGGTCTTAATACCGGTATGCCACCGCCAACGCTTGCTTCAAACAAGAAATTTACGTTATTCTTTTTAGCAATATCAATAAGCTCGGCACCCTTAGCGGCAACAAGCTCTTTATTAGAGGTAACAACACTTTTACCTGCCAGCAAGCATTTCTTTACAAAGTCATAAGCGGGATTAACCCCACCCATTACCTCAGCTACTACTTTAACATCTTCATCCTCTAGAATAAGATTAAAATCTTTAATAAACTTATCACTATAAGAAAGACCTTCAAAATCACGCAAATCGAGAATATATTTTACATTAATTTCTGACTCAACCGCTTTTTCAATGCGGCTGGCATGATTAATTAAAATTTCTGCAACACCGGAGCCTACAACACCGTGCCCCATAATAGCTATATTAATCATTTCAACCTCCTGCTTTGCGAATATTTTAAGTTTTAATTCAAATAATATTCAACGAAAACTTTTCATAATATTTTACTACATTTTTTTGTCAAAATCAATAAAAAACTCAAATTATTGCATATTTTAACACTAATATTCAAAAAAAATTGCATTTGGGGGCTAAAATTTGGATTTAAAAGCGAAAAAAAGCTTTCTTATCAATTTCTCTTTTGCTTGTATCACAGCACTTATTGTTTATATTTCAGGCAGAGTTTTACTGAAATACCTATTCCCTTTTGTTTTAGCTTTCATAATAGCTTGGTTAGTGCAACGTCCTGCCGAATTTGTTTCCGTTAAACTGAAAATCAATACCGGAACCATAGCCGCTATAACGGCAGTTGTATTTTATATTGCCACGGTTACAGCTTTACTATTTATTATATACCGATTTTTAATTGTCGCCAAAGCCTTGTTTGAAGATACGCCTTACCTTTTAAACTCAATTACAAATTTTGTTAATAAGCTAAAATCAAACCTTACTTTAGCATTAAGCGAAATATCCCCAAAGGTAGCAGACCAAATAAATCTGTTAATTGCAGATATGCTTGAAAGCATTAGAAAAAACATTACAAATTTATTTTCTAACTTTACAACAAAGCTGGCACGTAACACGCCCGAATTTTTATTTAGCAGTATTGTAGCTTTAGTGGCCGGATGCTATATTGCAAAGGATTTTAAAAACCTGTTAAAATTTTTACGTGGAATTTTTGGCGAGCGAGTATACAGCAATACTTTACGTATAAAAGAAATACTGTTGAACAGCGTTTTTAAAATGATTAAAGGTTATTTCATACTTATGCTTATAACCTATGCCGAGCTTACTGTAGGCTTTTTTATGCTGGGCTTGAAATACGCACCGTTATTAGCTTTGGCAATATCTTTTATAGATTTATTACCCGTAATTGGTACAGGCACCGTGATTATACCGTGGGCCGTTATAGAATTTTTTGCAAACCAAAAAACACAGGGCACAATTTTAATTTTAATTTATATAACAGTTACCGTTGTACGCAACTTTTTAGAACCGAAAATCATAAGCAATCAAATAGGCATTAATCCTCTTTTCACACTTGTGGCTATGTTTTTAGGTTTAAAGCTTATAGGTTTTTGGGGTATTATAATTTTCCCCGTAACACTTATAGTTATAATTAAGTATTACAAACAAGAAATAGAAAAAGAAAAAGCCGACATTTAAGTCGGCTTTAAAATTACATATTATTCGTAATCAACAACATCTACCCAAGAAAGCAATAATTCTTGTTCTTCTGCATTGCCCTTAACGGATTGTGAAGCGGCAACAATTGGAAGCCATTTTTGAATATACTGTCTTGCAGTATCGCTCTTTTTGCAGAATAAAGATAAATATTTATTTGCTTTTTCTTCTTCACCTGCTAAACAGAATAAAAGATAAGTTCTTGCTACATCTGCTGAAGCATTTCCCTGTGTAGCATGTGCCCAATCGATAATATATGCCTTGCCATCGTTAGCAATAATTACATTTGAAGGGTCAAAATCGCCATGGCAAACCTTGTTGTGCTTTGGCATACCCTCAAGGCGTGTATGCAATTCGTAACGTGTTGTAGCATCTAACTTAGCTTCGCTGATTTTACGGTTCATCTTATCCTTTAATTTAGTAAGCAAAGGTGCCTTTTGAGAATGAATTTCCATCTGAATATCTACAAATTTTTCAAGATATTCATCATGCTTTTCGGGATTTTCAGCCATAAGCTCTGCTATTGATTTGCCATCAATAAATTCCTCTATAATAGCCCATTTACCGTTTACGGTGGTAACCTCTAAAATTTTAGGAATGTTAAGATTTGTTTCTTCTATACGGGCTTGGTTCATAGCCTCGTTAAGAATACCAGCTTTTGAATAGTTTTCATCGAAAACCTTTATACACTTATCACCGTCTCTGTAAACGGTTTTGCCGGGTCTTACTGCAATTACATTATCTAAATTCATCATAAGTTACCTCCCCTATTATGCTTTAGGCATTTCTGTTTCTTTAAAATGCTTACCGTAATATGCATTTAAATACATCTGCTTGATTTCGCTCATTAACGGATAACGTGGGTTAGCGCCTGTGCATTGGTCATCAAATGCCTGCTCCACCATTTCATCAAGGCGGTCAAGGAATTCTTGCTCATCAATACCGTAATCCTTAATAGTCTCTTTAATACCAACCTTAGCTTTAAGCTCATTGATAGCCTTAATAAGATTTTCCATCTTCTTCTCGTCTGTTTTGCCGCCTAACCTCAAATAATCGGCAATTTCAGCATAACGAGCAAGAGTATGAGGATGGTCGTACTGAGAGAAAGTGCCCATTTTTACAGGTGCTTCGCTTGCATTAAAGCGAATAACCTCTTCAATCATAAGAGCGTTAGCAACACCGTGTGGCAAGTGGTGGAAAGCACCCAATTTATGAGCCATAGAATGACAAATACCAAGGAATGCATTTGCAAATGCCATACCAGCTATAGTTGCAGCATTTGCCATCTTTTCTCTGGCCTCAACGTCAGTTTGACCGTTTTCGTATGCACGTGGTAAATAATTGAATATATTCTTAAGTGCCTGTAAAGCCAAACCGTCGGTATAATCGGTTGCAAGCATAGCAACATAAGCTTCTACAGCGTGGGTTACAGCGTCAATACCGGATGCCGCAGTAAGTCCCTTAGGAGCAGACATATGGAAATCGGTATCTATAATCGCCATATTAGGAAGTAATTCATAGTCAGCAAGAGGATACTTAACGCCTGTCTGTTCATCAGTAATTACTGCAAAAGGTGTAACCTCTGAACCTGTACCTGCAGAGGTAGGAACGGCAATAAAGTAAGCTTTTTCACCCATTTTGGGGAATGTATAAATACGCTTGCGAATATCTATAAAGCGCATTGCCATATCCATAAAGTCAGCTTCTGGATGCTCGTAAAGAACCCACATAATCTTAGCAGCGTGCATAGCACTACCGCCGCCTAGAGCAATAATTGTATCAGGCTTAAATGCTGCCATTTGAGCCGCACCGTCTTTAGCGTTTTTAAGTGTAGGATCGGGCTGAACATCAAAGAATGTTGTATGTGCAATTCCCATTTCGTCAAGCTTATCTGTAATAGGCTTGGTGTAGCCGTTTTCATAAAGGAAATTATCTGTTACGATAAATGCTTTTTTACTGCCACGAACAGTTTTAAGCTCATCAAGAGCTACAGGTAAGCAACCTTTTTTAATATAAACCTTTTCAGGAGCTCTAAACCAAAGCATATTTTCCCTTCTTTCTGCTACTGTTTTAATATTGAGCAAGTGCTTTACACCTACGTTGTCTGATACAGAGTTACCGCCCCAAGAACCGCAACCAAGTGTTAGCGAAGGAGCAAGCTTGAAGTTGTAAAGATCACCTATACCACCATGTGATGAAGGTGTATTAACAAGAATACGGCAGGTCTTCATACGGGCCGCAAAAGCATTAAGCTTTTCTTGTTCGGTGATTTCATTAAGATATACAGAAGATGTATGACCAAAGCCACCGTCCTCTACAAGTCTGTCTGCTTTATCAAGTGCATCTGCGAAATCCTTTGCCTTATACATAGCAAGCACAGGGCTTAGTTTTTCGTGAGCAAATTCTTCAGAAAGCTCTACACTTTCAACCTCACCTATAAGAATTTTTGTACCCTCCGGTACAGTAACGCCTGAAAGCTCGGCAATTTTAGCCGCCTTTTGACCAACTATTTTAGCGTTTAAAGCGCCGTTAATGATTATGGTTTTACGAACCTTTTCTGTTTCGTCTGCGCTAAGAATATAACAACCTCTTGTAGCAAACTCTTTCTTAACTGTTTCGTAAATGCTTTCCAAAACAATAACAGATTGCTCAGAAGCGCAAATCATGCCGTTATCAAATGTTTTAGAATGAATTATTGAGTTAACTGCTAAAAGAATATCAGCACTGTCATCAATAATTGCTGGGGTATTACCAGCACCAACGCCGAGAGCCGGTTTACCGCTTGAATATGCCGCCTTAACCATTCCGGGACCACCGGTAGCAAGAATGATATCAGCTTCTTTCATAACGGTATTAGTCATATCTAGTGATGGAACATCAATCCAATCAATAATACCCTCGGGCGCACCTGCTGCTACTGCGGCTTCAAGTATTAGCTTTGAAGCGGCTATAGTGCTGTTTTTTGCACGTGGATGTGGGCTTATAATAATAGCATTACGTGTTTTAAGAGCTAACAAGCACTTAAATATAGCAGTTGAGGTAGGATTAGTGGTAGGAATAACAGCCGCTATAACACCGATTGGTTCAGCTATCTTTTTAATACAAGTCGGAGGCCAAGCGG
>JAZREW010000029.1:0-3159 GCA_045661005.1 Acutalibacteraceae bacterium
CCTATTATCTCGCCCTTTTTAACGGGAGCAAATATATATGGCGGCAAATAAACCTGACAGGTAATCCCCTCGGTTTCGGTGCTGTTAATCAAGCACGGCTTGATTTTAAGGGTAATTTCCCCTACCCCGCCACTAATTACAGGAATTGTGTATTCACCGTAAGTTAAAAGTAATTCTGAATAAGTATTGTCAGACCATTCAGCAGCAACACCTGTAAGCTTAGAGCTATAAGTATTTGTTATTTCAGTCATAGCTGAAGGTGCATTATCTGCCGTAACAGTTAAAGTGCTAGCCTTTTCCTGAGCCATAGTAGCAGCACGGGTAAAGGTTGGTGTAAGTGTTGCACCGCTATTTGTGCCTACTGCCATTATAACCTGTGTACCTTCGTTATAAGTTGGATTAGCACCAATATTTTGAGGTGTTCCGCTATCACCATGCTGATAATAGCCTTCATAGATATAATCTCTGATAGCAGTACCTTCATAAATCTGTTTCCAAAGCTGACCGGTGGTCATTCTGGTATTTGGATTGTTTGAGTTAATGTTTTCAAGTACAGGACAATTTTTAAATGCTTCGTTACGGAACTGTCCATATCCGCTGCCTGTAACACCTGCAACGCTTTGAGGAGTATCTACATACTTAAGTACAGGGTTATTTGCAAACGCCATTGAACCAATGTAACCGCACACTCTTCTTGGAAGCTCTACAGCACGTAAAGATGCCCAACCGCTGAATGATTTTTCTTCAATAGTTAAATACATTTCAGCATCATTTGAACCGCCAAGTACAACTGCAACAACATTATCTTTATTAGCAACTGCACCCTCTTCAAAAGCAATACCTACTTTTTCTAAGCCTGCATCTTCAAGATATTCATCAGTAATAATAATCTTCTGAGCATCGCCGTTATACTTAGTAATATTACCTTCTGCATCCATTTCAAAGTCGCCAATCTGGTCAACTGCGTCATAATATGCATCAATATCAAATATAACTGATGTTAATTCACCAAGATTTTCATCGCTATGTGGAATAACTGCCATATCGCCATAGTAAGCGATTAACTCAGCATTTTCATCGTAAACCTTAAGATTTACAGCAACTGAACCGTCATGTCCCTTAATATCAATCGGATAACCGTCATCGCTCTCATCATAAACACCATCAACAGCGTGGCGAATGAATATACCGTCAGTATCATAAGCTACTGAAGCAGGAGCTATAATACCGTTGATATAGCTTAATAACGCATCAGGATCAGAGTTGTTTCCTTTAATTTCTACATAAGTATTGAAAGCATTTTCAATATCTGCCATCAATTCTTTTGGTAACTCGTTACGAGTTACAGTTAATGTATAGGTTATTACTTCACCCGAAGCCAATGTAGAATTGATTTTGAATACATTCGCTCCACTCTTCAAATCATAAGAACCGCTTGAGAAGTTCATAGTAGCACCGGAAACCGGTGAAGCGTTAATTGTAACTGCGGTTTTACTTCCTAATACACTAGCGGTGTAGTTATATGTAGTACCAGAGAATGCCGGAGAAATTTCAACACCCTCAATGCTTAAATCACTTAAGCCAACAAAAGGATTGTAGTAGTATTCAACAGGAACAGAATTTTCACCCTGTGTAAGTGTTAAAGTACCGCTTACAATACCATTTGATACTGTAAATGTATCATTCCAATCAGCTACTATTTCACTTGAAAGTGTCTTAGCAGCATAACCTTCTATAATTGCAGCTTTAACAGTATTTTGGTTGTCATCCGCACCGAAAGAATACTTAGCTGCAGCCTCTTGCGCTAATGTAGCAGCACGAGCAAGGCTTGCTTTAAAGTTAGTATCATTTGCAACATTGCTTAGTGATACAAAAACACCGTCGCTATATGAATGTGTTGCAGGAATACAATTTGTCTTGTAATTTCCGCCAGCCGGTGTAACCATATATCTGATAGCAGAATTATTGAATATTGCACCGTTCTTATCAAAAGTTGCAGTAGTCATAACACCGCAATGGCTACACATTGCATTTTCAAGAACAGGACAGTTGTTAAATGCACCGTAACCGATTGTACCATAACCGCCGCTTGTTCCTGCCATTGCATTTGGCATATCAACATATTTTAAGTTTGCATTATTTGCAAATGCAGACTCACCGATACCCTCACTTCTCTGTATTCTCCAAGGAAGTGATACTGCACGGAGTGAACCCCAGTTCTTAAAGCAATTATTTTCAATATGACATTTACTTGTGTAGTTACTGTTAGCTACTCTAGAGCCAATTACTACTACCTTAACAATGTCCTTGCTGGTAGCGTTGCTAAGGTCTATAATCTTGCTTTCTTTTGTGAAAGCATAAGGGATAACTATCTTTTCAGCAGTACCTGAATAGTTGGTAATGTTTCCGTTTGCATCTGTTGTAAAGTCTGTATTGTCTGCAGAATAAACAGACATAGAAAGATTACCTAAGTTTTCTTCTATATGAGGTATAGAAGCTACTGCACCTACAGTTCCTAAAACAGCACCTTCTGAATCAGCAACTGTTAATATAGCAGATACATAACCGTCGTGACCGGGAATTGTTAATTTATAACTTTCGGTTTCATCATAGCAACCGTCTACAGCGTGGTAGATAAACCAATCATTTGTAGCCCAATCACTTGTGTTATTAGCTATTGAAACTGTAACATCTGTTACAGTACCGTTAATATATTCAACCATAGTATCAGCTGCGGCTGAATTGCCAACCGAAGCAACATAGGATTTAAAGGCATTTCTGATGTTTTCTGCTATTACAGGATCAACAGTTTCTTCTACTACAGAAGCATTATTATCTACTATAATATCTACTTTCTGACCGTTAAGTGCAAGTGTATAAACACCATCATCTATGGTAAGAGCAGTTGCATCAATTGTAGGAGCTGTTGTCCAGCCAGCTGTAATATTAGCATTTTTCGAAGAGTATGCAGCAGTTATTGCAGTAGCAATACTATCTGCAGTAGTATCAGCTGAAACAACAATTTTATCAGCAGCCTCTTGAGCTAATGTAGCAGCACGTGCAAGGCTTGCTTTAAAGTTAGTATCATTTGCAACATTGCTTAGTGATACAAAAACACCGTCGCTATATGAATGTGTTGCAGGAATACAATTTGTCTTG
>JAZREW010000030.1:0-1738 GCA_045661005.1 Acutalibacteraceae bacterium
TTCCGATTTTTCAAATACCTTTTGCATTTCAACGTTGTTGAGAAGTGCACGATATCTTTCTTCGTGAGACTTTTCAATGGCGGCTACCATACGGAACTTTGCTGCAAGTTCGGTAAATCCTTCTTCTTCAGCGTCCTTAGCGAATTGAGCATACATCTCGGTCCATTCATAGTTTTCGCCGGCAGCAGCTGCTGCAAGATTTTCAGCGGTATTGCCTAAAGCACCTAAAGCCTTAAACCAAAGCTTTGCATGCTCTTTTTCGTTGTTTGCTGTGTCAAGGAATATAGCTGATAATTGCTCATAACCTTCTTTTTTAGCTACAGAAGCAAAGTAGGTATACTTGTTTCTTGCTTCACTTTCACCTGAAAATGCTGCCATAAGATTTTTTTCGGTTTTACTTCCCTTTAATTCCATTAAAATCACCTCATAACTAATGTTTATATTATCGCAAATATGCGATAAATGCTATTTTAAAAATCCGTTTACTATCTGTTCCTCGGCTTCTTGCTCAGAAAGACCTAAGGTCATAAGCTTGATTAACTGCTCACCTGCAATTTTACCTATTGCCGCCTCGTGAATAAGCGAAGCATCAATATGGTTTGCTGTGATTTCTGGAACAGCAGAAACGTGGGCATTGTCCATAATAATAGCGTCACACTCGGTATGTCCGCTACATACATTGTTACCGTTGATGCGTGACAAGAATAATTGATATGAATTATCCTTAGCAACAGAACGTGAAATTACATTTGCACTTGAATTTTCACCGTCAAGGTCAACAGTGAAATCGGTTTCAGCACGCTGTGTGCCATGTGTCATGAGTTTTTCTTTAATTACTAAAGTGGCATCCTTGTCAAGTCTTGCTTTAGTAACACGGTTAGTAGAGTCTATTCCTTTTATCTGGGTGGTTTCCATTTCCATATATCCACCCTCGGCAATATTAATAACGGTAGTAGGATTCATATTTTTGCCGCCTGTACCGTCGCCACTACCGTAGTGCTTTTCGGTGTATATAATCTTTGCGTTTTTGCCAACAAAAAAGGTATGAATACCATCGTGTCTGGATTCTTCGCCGCCGCAGTTATGAATACCACAACCTGCTACTATTTCTACCTCGGCACCATCGCCTATAATAAAATCGTTGTAAACGAGTTCAGTAAGACCGGTTTCGCTAATAATTACAGGTATGTGAACCTTTTCATTTTTTGTGTTAGGTTTAATTATAATGTCAATACCCGGTTTATCGGTTTTTGTTCTAATATCAATATTTTCTGTAACCTTACGTTCGGCAAGCTGACTGTTAGAACGTATGTTAAATGCGCCGTCAGGCGTACCATCCATATCGGCTATTATTTTTAAAAGTTCAAGCTCTGTATTGTTCATAGATTACACCTCCGCCTTGGAAGCTAAAACACGGCAACCGGTATCAGCTTTGCCTAAAAGTGAGGGCAGAATTTCATCACGTGTGCCTATTTGCTCAATGTTTCCGCCTGATACCACAATTATCCTGTCAGCAATGTTAAGAATTCTTTCTTGATGGGATATAATAATAATAGAGCCGCCCAATGTGCCATGCATTTTTTCAAATACCTTAATAAGACTGTTAAAGCTCCAAAGGTCTATGCCGGCTTCTGGCTCGTCAAAAAGAGAAATTTTTGTAGAACGTGCAAGCACCGTAGCAATTTCAATTCTTTTTAGCTCGCGACCCGAAAGGCAAGGATTAACCTCACGGTTAATA
>JAZREW010000031.1:0-12001 GCA_045661005.1 Acutalibacteraceae bacterium
AGTTTCATATAGATGTGAATTATAATATCACATGTCTTTTCAAATTTCAACACTTTTTTTAAAAAAAACATCAACATATTACAAATTACCGCAAATTTTTAAAGAATTTCTGCACAATTTCAAGGCATTCGTCTTCACAAATTCCGCCGTAGACCTCTACTTTGTGATTGTATGGTAAATCGCAAAGGTTAATGATACTGTCAACACTACCGGCTTTGGCATCGTAAGCGCCAAAAATGAGCGTTTTAATTCGTGAATTAATTATGGCACCTGTGCACATGGGGCAGGGCTCAAGGGTTACATATATTTCGCAACCGTCAAGCCGCCAACTGCCCAAAGCCTTACAGGCATTGTTAATAGCTTCTATCTCGGCGTGGGAAAGTGCATTTTGTTTTGCTTCTCTTTCATTTTTGCCGGTAGCTATTATTTCACCGTCTTTAACAATTACTGCACCAACAGGCACTTCGCCCAATTGAGCCGCTTCGTGTGCTAGCTCAATCGCTTTAAGCATAAATTTTTTATTCATACTATTTGTTACCGCCCTGTTCGTCTAGCGAAAGCGAGAAACCGGGTATAAATTCTTCTAAGAATATATCAGCCTCGGCGCAGTTCATTTCTTTAATAGCTTTTAATGTAGATTTTTCAGCCACGGCAAATTCACGGTTGCCCATATTGAGCTCTTCTATACATTTAATAAGTGCCGAAAGCTTATCTGCGGCTTTTATTAAACGTGCGGTTTCGCTATCGGGCGAATAAATTTTAGAAAACTCGTCTTTAAAATCCTGTGGTAGCATTTCCATTAATTGAACTTCAGCTACTGCCTCTATCTGCTTGTAGGCGGATTTAATTTCATCATTATAATATTTTATAGGTGTTGGCATATCACCTGTAATTATTTCAGAAGAATCGTGATACATTGCGGCAACTGTAGTAAAATAAGGGTCAATACTACCGCCTAAGCGCTTATTATTTATTATTGCAAGGGCGTGCGCTATCTGCGCCACCTCAAAAGAGTGTTCGCTTAAATTCTCTTGTCGGGTGTTTCGCATAAGACCCCAACGGTATATATTTTTCATTCTGGACATAACTGCATAGAAATTGTTTTTCAATTTTTCCACTTCCTTTATTGAATATTATAACATTTACTGATATAATATCAATAAAAAGATTTTTAATTTGGGTGGATTTATGGGTTTTTCTTATACTAAAGCGGCGGTTTTGCGACCGCAAAAAGAAAAAGGTTTTTCTATCTTTTTAATAGCATTGGCAGTAGCGGCTACATTTTTTGTGCCGTATATGGTAATGAGTGATGGTTATTTCACCTTTTATGGTGATTTTAATGCACAACAGATACCGTTTTATCAGCTCTGCCATAAAGCTATAATAGAGGGAAATTTTTTCTGGAATAACTATACCGACCTTGGCGTTAATTTTATAGGTTCGTATAGCTTTTATCTGTTGGGTAGTCCGTTTTTCTGGATAACATTGCTTTTTCCTAATAGCTTTGTGCCGTATCTTATGGGGCCGTTGTTTATTTTAAAATTCGGCTGTGCGGCGCTTACGGCATACTTTTATATTCGTCGTTTCACAAGAACACCGGAGGCTGCATCACTAGGCGCACTTTTATATGCGTTTTCGGGATTTTCAATTTACAATATTTTCTTTAACCATTTTCACGAGGCTATAATTGTTTTTCCGTTATTATTGCTTTCGCTTGAATTGCTTATAACCGAAAACCGACGTTTTGTGTTTGCGTTAATGGTTTGTGTATGTGCAATTACTAACTATTTCTTCTTTTTCGGTATGGTAGTATTTTGCGTTATTTATTTCTTGGTAAGGGTGTTTAATAAAGATATAAGGGTTAGCTTTGCACGTTTTGCAACACTTGTTTTTGAGGCTGTGATAGGATTAGCGTTATCTGCGGCGTTGCTTGTGCCTAGTATACTTGCAATAACTAACAATTACCGTGTTTCTGAATTTTTGCTTGGCTGGAATGCGTTAATGTACGGCAAAGAGCAGATTTACGGCAATGTGCTTCAATGCTTTTTCTTTCCGCCCGATATACCCGCAAGACCGGTATTTTTCCCGGGGGCAGATGTTGAATGGTCATCGCTTGGAGGATGGTTACCGATTTTCAGCATGGTTGGTGTTTTCACCGTATTTTCGCAAAGAAAAGGCAGTTGGATAAAAAGATTAATAGCAATATGCATTTTTATGGCTTTAGTGCCAATACTTAACAGCGCTTTTTATGCTTTTAACGATTCTTATTATGCACGTTGGTACTATATGCCAATACTAATTATGTGTCTTGCTACAGTTAGCCTTACAGAAGACCGCTCTGTTGACTGGACATACGGTTACAGGTGGGTGTTTGGTATAACAGTAGCGGTATCATTAGTAATAGGTCTTTTCCCGCAAAAAGATTCTGAGGGTAAGATTTTATTCGGCATATTCTCACGTGGCAGCTCTAAAGATGATTATATTATGTATCTTTGCAGGTATTGGGCTACTGTAGCGATAGCGCTTGTTGGACTTGCAATATTATGGATTCTTTTAAAATTTATTAAAAACAACTTAAAAATCTTCTACCGTGTGGCTATAGCAAGCGTTTGCATTATAACAATAATTTATGCCAATTTCTTTGTAGCTTGCGGCAGGTCCCATTCTTATGATAAAGCGGCTGTGGTAGACGGTCTTATTGAGGGCGAAATAGATTTTGAGGATGACAGCGAATTCCGTATAGACGTGTTTGACGGAATGGATAATACCGGAATGTATTTAGGTTATTCTACAATTAACGCTTTTCATTCTATAGTTCCGTCCTCGGTTTTTGAGTTTTATGATTATGTAGGCGTAAAGCGCAGTGTAGGTAGCAGACCTGAGGCGGATGCGTACAATATTAGACCTCTGCTTTCGGTTAAGTATTTAATTAATCCCAAATATGGCGACAGTTTTGTGGATGAAGAATCTGGCGAGACCGAAATGCCGGGATATAAATATTTGAAAACTCAAAATGGTTTCTATATATATGAAAACGAAAACTATATACCTTACGGTTTTTCTTATGAATATTATATGACAGAGGAATTCTGCGACGGATATTCTGAAGATGACCGTGCTTCTATGATGCTTAAGGCTATTAAGTTAAGCGACGAGCAGATAGAAAAGTACGGTAAATTGCTTAAAAACATTGAAAAAGATGAAAATGTAGACCATTACGGAAGTGATAGCACATCTTTATCACTTTCATATGCCGCTATGGAATATGACTGCAAAAAATTAGCTGAAACCTCGGCACATTATTTTAAGTTTGATAACCGTGGATTTACTGCTAAGGTAATAAGGCAGAAAGAAAACCTTGTGTTTTTCTCGGTGCCGTATGATGAGGGTTGGTCTGCAACCGTAAATGGTAAGCCGGTAGAGGTTGAAAAGGTGAACTCGGGCTTTATGGCGGTTAAAGTAGATGCCGGTATGAGTGAAATAAGATTCAATTATATTACACCGGGATTAAAAGTTGGACTTATTATAACTATTTGCAGTGCTACGGTATTTTTGATTTACATGTTGGCGTTCATAATCTTTATAAGAAAAAGCAAAGAAGAGGATTATTATCCCGAAGGCGAAAAGCTTTTGAAAAAATGGCGTATGCAGGAGCTTGGCGATTTGCGCAGAGAACAACAAAGAGAACCTAAATCTGTAAGCCTGCTTGATGATAATTCAAATATAGAAATACCCGATATAGACGAAGGCTTAATGGGTGGCTTTAAAATAGATACCGAGGCATTTAAAGACGATACGGAATAGGTTGCCCCGAAAACAATTAATATAATTAAGCTTGTAAACGTTTTGAAAATGTGGTATTATGAAATTTATGAAATGATTTTGGTTTAAGGAATGATATATATGTGCGAGCAAACAACACAAACAGCTAAAAAGAAAGTGTTAAGCTGTATTCAACCGAGCGGAATGCTCACATTAGGTAATTACTTAGGTGCGCTTAAAAACTGGATTGCTATGCAGGACGAGTTTGAATGCACCTATGCTGTGGCAGATTTGCATGCTATAACAGTAAGACAAGACCCCGCCGCTTTACGTTCACAAATATATTCTACCTATGCGCTTTTATTGGCGCTTGGTATTGATGCTGAAAAAAATACAGTGTTTATACAGTCACACGTGCCTGAGCATGCATGTCTTTCTTGGCTGCTTTCTTGTAACACACAGTTTGGCGAGATGTCACGTATGACACAGTTTAAGGATAAATCTGCAAAGCATCCCGAAAATGTAAATGTAGGTTTGTTCTCTTATCCTGTACTTATGGCGGCAGATATTTTGCTTTACAAGCCCGACCTTGTACCTGTTGGCGCAGACCAAAAGCAACACCTTGAAATTGCACGTGATATTGCTACACGCTTTAACAATATTTATGGTGATGTTTTCACTATACCAGAGCCATATATTCCAAAAACAGGCGCTAGAGTTATGTCTTTGCAAGACCCTACAAAAAAGATGTCTAAGTCGGACGAGAATTTGAATTCTTGGGTTGCAATACTTGATTCTAAGGATGATATTATCAGAAAATTCAAGCGTGCTGTTACCGATTCTGATGCTTGTGTGCGTTTTGCTGAAGAAAAACCGGGTATTTCAAATCTTATAACAATCTATTCTGCAGTAACCGGTAAATCCGTTGCAGAGGTTGAAAAAGAATTTGAGGGCAAGGGTTATGGCGACTTTAAGTTGGCTGTTGGTGAGTCTGTAGCAGATACCTTGGCACCTATAAAGCAACGCTATGACGAAATTATTAAGGATAAAAAGGCTTTAGAAGTTCTTTATAAAGAGGGCGCCGCAAAGGCTGAGTATGTTGCTCGCAAAACCTATTTTAAGGCTATGAAGAAGGTCGGTTTTGTACTATGAGTTTCCCGCTTATAGGAAATGCCAAGATTAAGCAGTCGGTTGAAAACTGCCTGCGTGAAAACCGTTTGCCCCACGCTATTTTGATAGAGGGTGACAAGGGCAACGGCAGACATACCTTGGCAAAGTATATAGCGTCTTCTGCAGTTTGTTCGGGTGAAACTGTTCCTTGTGGTGAATGCAAAAATTGCGTTATGGCCGAGGGCGGCAATCATCCCGACATTGTGGTTATAGCACCCGAAGAGGGTAAAAAGAACATCTCGGTAGCGCAGGTAAGAGATGTTAAAAACGATGCTTATATAAAACCTCACATGGCGCAGAAAAAGGTTTTTATTATCGATTATGCCGATACGTTGAATGATCAATCGCAAAATGCGCTTTTAAAGGTGCTTGAAGAACCACCGGTTGCGGTTACGTTTATTCTTATTGCCGAAACAAAGGCAAGCTTTTTAGAAACAATTATTTCTCGTTGTGTGGTTTTAACGCTAAGCACACCCGAAAAGCAATTGGCTACCGAGTATATTTTAAGCAAAACTGATTTTAGCCGGATTGATGTGGAGGAAGCTTTAGAAATTTCACAAAACAATGTTGGCAAGGCGTTAATGTTGCTTGCGGGCAAAGGTGATACCGAAGTTTCTGCCGCCGCAAAAGAATTTTTAGAATGCATGCTGCGCTCTGATTCTTGGGGAATGTTGAATGCAACTGCAAAGGCAGAAAAAAATCGCTTGCAGGCGGATTTGTTTTTCAAGGATTTGAAACGTGTTGTAGCGTTAAACATAAAACAAAATTACGCCAACAGTAGCGCAGTTTTATTGTCACGCTTTTATTCTGAGGTTTGTGAGCTCGAAAAAAGCTTGATTTCAAATATAAATTTAGGTCTTTTGTTTTGCGCTCTTGTAAGCAAAGCAGAAAAGATTATTAATACTAAACGCTGATATGGAGGTCTTTATGACAGAGGTTATATCCGTAAAATTTAAGCAAGGCGGAAAAGCTTATTTTTTCAGCCCTGCAGGTTATACAGTTAAAGAGGGCGATACTGTAATAGTAGAAATGCAAAGCGGAAAGGAAATGGGTACTGTAAGTGAAGGTAACCATTCTGTTAGTGACGACCGCATTGTACCGCCTTTAAGAAAAATGCTTCGTATTGCAAACGAAAAGGATTTTAAAAGAAAAGAAGAAAACCATAAAAAAGAGCAAGAAGCATTAAAAATATGCGAGCAAAAGGTGCTTGAGCATAAGCTTGAAATGAAGCTTGTTGATGTTGAATATTCTTTTGATTGCAGCAGAATAGTATTTTTCTTTACGGCTGATGGTAGGGTTGACTTCCGTGAGCTTGTTAAAGACTTAGCGGCACAATTCCACACCAGAATAGAATTGCGTCAAATAGGTGTGCGTGATGAGGCTAAGATGCTTGGCGGTATAGGAATTTGCGGTCAGCCTTATTGTTGTAAACGCTTTTTAAATGATTTCCAAACCGTTTCAATTAAAATGGCTAAGGAGCAGGGGCTTTCGCTTAATCCTACAAAGGTATCGGGCAGCTGTGGCAGGTTAATGTGTTGCCTTAAATACGAACAAGAAGCATATGAGTATCTCGATACTATAACCCCACGTGTGGGTTCAACCGTTAAAACAAAAGACGGACTTGCAACTGTTACAGACGCTAACCTTGTTACAGGTAATTTGTTTGTAAAACCTGTTGATGGTGAGTATATACCTTATAAAATTCACCGTAAGGATGTAAAGCTTGTATCCCGTGGCAAGCAATCTGTAGTCAAAGAGGAAGAAACGGAAGAATAATAGCTATTAGCCGGATAAAAATTAAAAGCACTAACTGTAAAGGTTAGTGCTTTGCTGTTTTTGTAAGGGTAAATGCCCTGTAAAACTTGCATTTAGTTTTACAATTATTTGAGGGGGCGCCTCATTTTAAAGTCCTTTTTATCGTACAGTGAATGTGCTAAAATGATAACATAACAGAAAAGGAGATTTTAAAAATGGTTTTTCTAATTATTTTTGCTGCAATTATTTTAATTGGATTTTGTCTTACAGAAGGTAATTCCAGAAAAGGATTTATGGCTGTGATTCTTGCGTTGCTGTATTTTCCGCTTGGTGTAATTTTTGCGCTTACTAAAAGATATAAATAAGGAAGCGCAGTATATTAAATAAAATATACTGCAAGAAAACTAAAAAAGGCTTTATTTTGAGCTTGTTATGTGATACAATTTTTTATAATCATTACTAAAAGTATTGCAGAAAGGGGAAAATATGAAGGTTATTATAGCTTGTTTAAATTCTAAATTTGTGCATGCCTCGCTTTCTCCTTGGTGTTTGCTTGCAGGTGTCAGAGAGTTTTCAAAAAATAAATATGAAACTTTGGTTTTAGAAAGCACAATAAACGGTAGCGCCCAAGAATTTGCAAATAAAATTATAAACGAAAAGCCACAAGTTGTAGCTTTTTCTTGTTATATATGGAACATTACAAAAACGCTTGAAATATGCGGTATTATAAAGCAAAATTATGATTGTAAAATTGTTCTTGGTGGTCCTGAAGTGGCGTATCGTTCGGCGGATGTTCTTAAAAAGTATGAGTTTATTGATTTTGTTCTTTCAGGCGAGGGTGAGTGGACTTTCCCTGAGTTTTTGGACAACATAGACGAAGAATTGTCTTCAGTAGCGGGGCTTGCCTACAGAAAAAACGGCGAAATAATAACTATTCCCGAAAAAGAGTATATAGGCACTCCGCCGTCGCCGTTTAGTGAAGTATTTTTTGAAAATTTAAACGGTAGAATTGCTTATATAGAAACCGCAAGAGGATGCCCATATCGTTGTGCTTTTTGTCTTTCGGGTAGGTGCTCTCCACTCAGGTTTTTTGATTTGTGCAGGGTTAAAGAGGATATAATTAAGCTTGCAAACTCCGGCACGCAAACAATAAAATTTGTTGACCGCACTTTTAATGCAAACGTAGAAAGAGCAAACGAAATTTTAAAGTTTATAAAAGAAAATTATGGTGAACAAATACCACGTAATGTATGTTTTCATTTTGAAATTGCAGGCGATATTTTAAAGGATAGTACTTTGCAAATTTTATCGTCAATGCCTTATGGTGCAGTACAGCTTGAAATAGGTATGCAATCTTTTAACGAGGAAGTTTTAAAGAATATAAACCGAAAAGCCAATACTAAAAAGCTTATTGAAAACATAAAAAAGCTTATAAGCTTTAACAATATGCATATTCATATAGACCTTATTGCCGGTCTTACTGGTGAGGACTTTGAAAGCTTTAAAAATAGCTTTAACATAGGTTATTCGCTTAATGCACACATGTTGCAATTGGGATTTTTAAAGCTTTTATATGGTGCAGAAATGCGTGAAAACAGCGAAAAATACCCTTGTACTTTTCACGATGAACCACCGTATGAGGTAATAGCTACCCCGTGCCTTACGGCTGATGAAATAAACACACTAAAAAACTGCGAAGATGCGCTTGAAAGGCTTTATAACAGCGGTCGGTTTTTATTTACGCTTGAATTTCTCATAAAAGAGGTTGGCGTTTCGCCGTTTGACTTATTTTATAGTTTTGGAAATAGCGTAGATGGAAACAAAATGCGACTTAGCGATTACGCCGAAAAGCTTTATAATTACTTTTGCGATAAATGTCCTAAGGATATATTGCGGGAAAAAATTCTTTGCGATTTGCTTTGTTGTTCTTCATCGGTACAAATTCCCGAAATATTCAAGGTTCAAGACCCACTTTACAAACGTGCAAAAAAGTATTTTACTGAAAATGTGAATAAAAACACAAAAATAGCAATTATTTATAGCAGTAATCAATTTTTTGTTGTAGACCAAAGCAAACAAAAAAACCTTCATAACAGATATGAAGGCGAATTTTACAGTATTGATGAATTGAAAAATTTGTTTTGTGACTAAATTTATAAATTAAAGGTTTAAAAGTCCAATATAATATTTTTACTATACTATATGTCTGAAATATATGCTTTTGGCTCGGAGTATTGTGAACGGATATAAAAAGGTTCTTCGTGAAAACGAAGAACCTTTTTAATGCTGTAAAGATTTTTATTAGCCGTTATATTGTTAATAAAGGTTTAGCTAGTATTTCTTCTTTTCTTTCAAGAAGGTCGTTAGTTTTTATAGCGTCTTCAAGTGCGGTTATGCCAATTCTGTCTATGGCGGCGCCTAAGCGTTCCTTAGCATAGCCATTTTCTTTATACCAAAGTATTACCTTTTCAATAATTTGGGGAACTTCTTCAATGGTGTATGTATTGCTCAAGGGTGTACCAATGCGTTGCTTTTTGCCCCAGGTTCCACCAACGAAAATTCTGCATACAGAGCCTGCATCTTTCGGGAATGCGTTAAACGGACATTTGCCTACACATACACCGCATTTTGTGCATTTTTCATTATCAATAGTAGCCTTTCCATCAATAACCGATATTGCTTTAGAAGGACAATTTTCTGATACAACGCATTTTGCACAACCCTTACAAAGCTCGGCGTTATATGAAAAGGATTTGCAACCCTCAATACCAATATCGTTAAGACTTGGTTTCATACAACTGTTGGGGCAGCCGCCAACACCAATTTTAAATTTATGCGGAAGTGCCACACCTCTCATACCTAAGTAAAATTTTTCGTGAATAGTTTTTGCAAGAGCTTGAGTGTCTATATTACCGAAAACGCAGGTTGTACCTTTACACCCTGTAATAGGGCGGATTTTAGCACCTGTACCACCAAAAGCAAGGCCATGTTGTGCTATAAATTCTTCTGCTTTTGCTATATTTTCAAAAGGAATGCCTACAATTTCAGCGGACAAGGGTGAAGTGAAAACAACCTTACCGTTACCATATTTTTCAGCACATTCGGCAATTGCAGTAAGGTCTTTTGAAGAAAACATTCCCGCAATAGATATTAGTCTTCCCGAAAAGCATTCGGTTCCTCTGTTTTGAAGAAAACCTCTGCCCTTTACGCTGGTTATTTGTTCTTTTGTAATGCTCATAATAAAAACCTTTCTTTCGATTTTTCCTGCGTTGATTTCGGTTAAAATCAACGCTATGTTTTTTATAAAAAACAGCCTTTGATTATGGCTTTTAAATCCCACCTTTTCAGATGTAGCAAGGCGTGAAATTAATTGACAAGAATTTAGTAATACTGTATAATTACAAGTGAATTTATATAATAATTATACCCTTATTTTAAGCATATGTCAAACTGTATATTAGGAGTTTTTAAGATAAAATGAAGAAAATATTTTTTAAGATTATTGTACCTGTTTTGATGGTAATAATTTTGGCTTTTTCGGTTGCTTCTTGCGCTAGTAAAGAGGAAAAAAACACGGAAAATACAATAAGTTTTACCGATGCACTTAACAGAAATGTTACAATAGAGAAAAAGCCCGAAAGAGTGGCGGCTTTAATAGGAAGCTTTGCTGATGTTTGGGTGCTTTCGGGTGGAAGCTTATGTGCGGCTGCGGAAGATGCATGGGAAGATTTTGGTTTGGAGCTACCAAATGCTATAAATATTGGCGGTGCACACACACCAAATTTAGAATTACTGCTTTCTGCCAGGCCTGATTTTGTAATTGCCAGCGCTTCAACCTCTTCTAATATCGAAATGCAAAGTGCGCTTGAAAATTCAGGCATAGCTGTGGCGTATTTTGATGTTGATAATTTTGAAGATTATTTAAAGATGCTTGATGTATGTACCAATATTACTGGCAGAAAAGAATTATATGAAGAAAACGGATTGAAAATTAAGAAACAGATAGAAGAAATTAAATTAAAGTGCTTAAGCAGTGATAAATCCGATAACGAAAAGAAAGTTTTATTGCTTCGTGCGGCGTCTGGTTCAGTAAAAGCCAAAGGCAGTAAAGGTACTATTTTAGGTGAAATGTTAGCAGATATTGGTTGTATTAATATTGCCGATAGTGATACTTCAATACTTGAAAACTTAAGTATTGAAAGTATAATCACACAAAATCCATACCATATTTTTGTTGTTACAATGGGCGATGATATTCAAAAAGCTACAGAAAATCTAAATAGAGTTATGGATGAAAATCCTGCTTGGTCAACCTTGCAGGCGGTAAAGGAAAACAGAGTTCATATTATGGATAGAAAACTTTTTAATATGAAACCAAATGTTAAATGGGCGGAATCTTATGAAATACTTAGTGAAATATTGCTTAACGAAAAATAGAATACAGAGCCTTTATTTTTTTGCGGTTATATTTTTTATTATATCTTTTTTGCTTGGTGTTTCTCTTGGTGGCACTAAATTGCCATTTTTGAAAATATTTGAAGCTTTTAAAAATGGTTTTCAATCTTCAGCAGAAGCCAGCATTTTAGGATATGTAAGACTGCCCCGCACAATAGCGGCTCTGGCTTGCGGAGCGGCACTTTCGGTATCGGGAGCAGTAATACAAGGAGTTTTAGCAAACAGGCTTGCCGCTCCAAGTATTATTGGTGTTAATTCAGGTGCGGCTCTTGCGGTAAATGTATGCATAGCTTTTGGAATTTTAGGTGGTTGGCAATTATCCTTTTTTGCTTTTATAGGTGCCTTTTTTGTTGTAATATTGTTAAGCGCTATTGCAAAAAAGTGGGGTGCTTCACGAGGTACGGTAATACTTATAGGTGTTGCCATGAATAGCATTTTAGGTGCAATTTCTGATGCTATTACCACCATCATACCCGAAATCAGCGTTATTGGTAATGATTTTAAAGTGGGCGATTTTTCATCTGTAACCTATAAAAAGCTGATACCAGCTACTATTATTATAATTGTTGCAATTTTTATTTTGTGTACGTTACATAATGAACTGGAGGTATTAACATTAGGCGATGACAATGCCAAAGGTTTAGGTTTGAATTTTCCACTTATGAGAACAATTTTTCTGCTTCTAACTGCACTTCTTGCAGGCAGTGCTGTGAGCCTTGTTGGACTTTTATCCTTTGTCGGATTATTGGTTCCGCATGCGGTTCGTCGTATAGCAGGAACTGCTTCGATACATCTTATAATTTTATGTGCCTTATATGGAGCAGGTTTTGTATGTATTTGCGATACTATTGCAAGAACC